>CAYPZY010000461.1:0-2470 GCA_964415155.1 uncultured Bdellovibrionales bacterium | reverse complement strand
ATATTATTTTCCTCACTACCGATTGTGGATTTAAACGCCATTATCATATGGGCTTATTCGCATCACAAACCGTCGCTCTTAAAACTGTTTTAGGTATTCTAGACGATGCCATCAAAGGGCACGCTCGGCTCAAAGTCACCTATCGCAACGAAAAGCCTGTAAAGTGGGAAATGGAAATCAAGTCTAAAGAGCATTGGATCACTAGTCATTCTAGTGGTTCCTTTTTCAAAAACATCTTCGGTAAAAAAACTGAAAAGATATTTGCAAACTAAAATTCCTCTTGATCTACTGACCTCCTATTAGGAGGCAACATGAAGACTTTTGTTTTTATTATGACTTTTACAATAACTTGTACCACCTTCGCATCTTCTAATATTCGAGGAACTTGGATTGAAGAGGGCCGAACCCTATCCTTACAAATTGTGGACAACCCAAGTGAAGGACCATTTATTGCCGGCGATCTTTGGAATGCAATGCAATCCAATGAACAAAAGAAGGCAATTAAAACTAAAAACTTTGATTTTAAATGCGGCGGCCTACGCAACAACATTGGTCAACCCTTCGGAAGTTGTAAAATTCGTCTTGCTCGCGAAACTGTCATAAACCAAGGTACCGAGCTAAGTTTCGCCATCTCCAAAGAGGAAGCCAAAAGCGCACTTGCAGGATTTAACCGACCGATTGGTAGCGAGAATATTTTTATAAAATCCCACGATTCAACTTTCATGTTTGAGGCCAATTGGCAGCAAGCGATAGTGGCTATTACTATTCAAAAATCCTTAGTGACGGAGTAAAATGCGCGCTTGGGCTATTGCCAAATACGGGGACAACTCCGTCGTTAAGCTAATGACATTGCCCCCGCCAGAAATTGGCGATAACGAAGTTCTCATCCAAATAAAAGCTGCCAGTATCAATCCCGTGGACTTCAAAATCCGCGACGGTAAACTTCGCTTTATACTTTCCTATAAACTTCCGCTTATTTTAGGAAATGATTGCTCTGGCACTATTGTCAAAACAGGTTTGAAGGTAAGCAAATTTAAAATTGGCGACGCGGTTTATACTCGACCCCACAAAGAAAGAATTGGAACACTTGCGGAATTCATTGCGGTCCATGAAGACGCCATAGCGCATAAACCAAAGAACCTTTCTTTTGAAGAGGCCGCATCACTTCCTCTAGTGGGATTAACCAGCTGGCAGGCATTACTTACGAGAGCAAATTTAAAAAAAGGCGATCGCGTTTTTATTCCAGCAGGCTCTGGAGGAGTGGGAACCTTCGCCATTCAGTTAGCAAAACATTTTGGTGCTTATGTTATTACCAACACCAGTAGCAAAAACTTAGAGTTCGTAAAATCGCTTGGTGCCGATGAAGTCATTGACTACACCGTAGAGGATTTTTCCAAACAAATAAAAGACATCGATATTGTTTTCGATACAATGGGCGGAGAAACTCAGAGGAAGGCCTTTTCAGTTTTGCGCGACGGTGGCACTTTGATTTCCATTGTTGGACCGCCCACAGCCGAGTTCGCAAAAGAAGTAGGGGCAAATAAAGCGGTGCAAATACTCGCCCACCTGGCGAGCTTCACGGTGCGATGGCGAGCTCGCTCCAAAAATGCAAAATACAAGTTTTTGTTCATGCTTCCCGACGGGAATGGACTAGAGGAAATAAGAACATTAGTAGAGGCGCAAGTCATTCGTCCTATCGTGGATCGTGTTTTCCCATTTGATAAGGCCAACGAAGCGTTAGCGTATGTCGAGACTGGCAGAGCTCGCGGTAAAGTTGTAGTTTCAGTCTGACACGATCGTGATCACTTTCTTTGACAAACACTTCTCCCACAAGCTATTAAGTTGGCATGGCGATGTTCCCCCCGCGACATGTTGTTCTTAAAGACGGCTCGCAAGTTCTGATCAGAACCGGCACCGAAGCAGATGCCGAAGCTATTCAAAAGTGTGTACTTGCCTATGTTGAAGACGGTGAAGGACAATTGTGGGCGCGTGGCGAGTTTCATCCAACAGTCGAAGAGGAAAGAGTTTGGATCAAGGGGATCACGAATCATCCAGATGAATTGCTTTTAGTAGCAGAACACGATGGGGAAATCATCGGCAACATTGATCTTCATGTCGGTCGCAGAGTAAAGCTCGCACACACAGGGGAATTTGGAATGTCGTGCATGCCGAATTGGCGTGGACTAGGTTTAGGAACATTTCTTATTGCGCAGTTGCTGAAGTGGGCAAGAGAAAACCAACATCTCGAAAAAGTAAATTTGCGAGTTTTAGGTTCAAACACTCGTGGGATAGCCCTTTATAAAAAAATGGGATTCCATGAAGAAGGCCGCCGCAAAAAGGAAGTTAAACAGGCCCCTGGCGTCTACGACGATGAAATTTTTATGGGGATATTTGTTTAGAATTTAATTCCGCTGCGGAAGTAAATTGTGAATATAAATTCAGTTAATAGGTACCAGCTGCAACCCTTTTG
>CAYPZY010000460.1:0-2486 GCA_964415155.1 uncultured Bdellovibrionales bacterium | reverse complement strand
CATACGCTTCATCTTTTTGCTAGTCACTTGTCTCGAAATAACATATTGACTCTGAAGGTTTTTTTAGGGCTCACTAAAACCGATCCAGTGGCAATATGGGAATATACGGATGATCGAGAGAAGGCGTCGGCTTTGCTGATCAATGCTGATGAAGAGGAAGGGAATCTTCGATTAAAAGAATGGGCAAGCGAAAACAAGCGGCAAGTATTGATTGCGTTTAGTAGTAGAATCGAAGGGTTTCCACCCAATGTTTTAGTCTTGCCTCGGCCGTTGCGATCCGTGGAATTGATTCCAGTTTTACAGCAAGCCAGCAAGCAATTCCTCGACTTTTTTCAAGGACAAGAAGAGAAGGGTTCCCAGGCTAAACAACTAGGCGGGAAAGCCTATTCCGCAGATGTGGACCCTCCAGTTCGGCGAATTCTAGACGTCTTATGTGGCAATCAAGGTAGAATATTAAAAATTGTTGATAAGATCGCACGCTCTGTTGTATTTGATATATCGCATCGGCGTTATTACGCTATCGATCATGTCAAAATGGAGATAGAGGATTTTCTAATTTCTCCTGCTGTAGATGCTCAAATAGAAGAGGTTGACTACAGCCAACTCGCAAAATTCATACAAAACCTTCAAATTTATGATCTAGATGTGCCGTTATGGGCGGCAGTGCTCACTATCTCTAACGGCCGGTTGTTTAATGGCTTATCCTTTACTGAGTTTTATCGGCTCAATCGTTGGCCGGATCTGAAAAAATTGGGCCAAAATCCTTTCCATCTGAAACTTGCAACATTGTTGAGGCGGGGCGGTACGGTTGATTATTTTGCCGACTTCCTTAAGGCTCCAGTCGGCGATGTGATTGATTATATCAATGCCTGCCACACGCTAAACTATTTGGAGCGCCAAGAAAAATCTATCTTGCCAGCAAAGGTGTTCGAACAAAAACCATCCGATACTAATACCACTGTCAAGCGTAGCTTGTTTAGTAGAATTCGAAGCCGGTTGGGGATCTAATGAAACAAGTTAAATTTATTTTTACTGGTCCACCTGGAGCCGGTAAAACTACGGCGATCGCGACTATTAGTGAGTTTCCTCCAGTTTCCACCGATGTATTTTCCACCGATGGCCTGGCAAAAGTTAAAGAGAAGACAACAGTAGCGATGGATTTTGGCCAAATTACTTTGGATAATGGCCAGAAAATCGGCCTGTATGGAACTCCTGGCCAACAGCGCTTCAAATTTATGTGGGATATCTTGATACAAGGGGGCTTGGGTTTAATCATATTAATCGATAATAGACGACCAGAACCTCTCAAGGACCTAGAAATTTATTTGGATAATTTTGCTGATTTTATTAATAGAACTGATGCTGTTATCGGTGTAACATGTTCGGACGTTAAAGATACTCCAACCCTCGATGATTATCAGGAAGTTTTACAAAGGCGCGGCCAAATTTTTCCGGCTTTCAACATTGATGCTCGTAATAAAGAGGATGTACTTTTATTATTGAATGCATTATTAACGTGCTTGGAAGCTTCATGAGTCATGAAACTTACAAGAGATAAACTGAGCGCTCTTCTTGGCTTTAAAAGCCGAGATAAAACTATCGTCGCAGAAAAGCCGACTATCCTTGAAGAGCCTGTAGGTTTGAGCGAAGAACCAAATCTGCCGCAGCCGGTAGTTAATGAACTAATAGACGAACAGGTTGACGTAATTCATTCCACGCGGTTGAGTTCAGACATTGAATCTACCGATAATGAAATTGAAGTAGAAATCCAGGAATCTAGCATGGAACAAGAAGATTTGGTTATCGCTAACTTTAGTAAAGAACAATTATCGCAAAGCCAAGAGAAGTTAGCTGAATTTATGAGATCATGTCCTGGCGCTTATGGTGTGCTCATTTCGACAGTAGACGGGCATGAAATTGCGTATTCATTAAAACGTGATATGCCACCGCATAAGATATCAACAATGAATAGTTCTTTGCTGGCTCTTGGAGAGAGTATTGCTAAAGAATCTTTACAGCAACTTTGCCAATTTGTAATTTTGGAAAATAGTGACGGTCGTGTTGTCTCTCTACGTATTAATCAGATATTAATGTTAACCTGTATTTCTACCAAAAATACCAATCTTGGAATGTTACTGAGTGCTGGTCGTAACACTGCGGATTCTTTAGCAAAGATACTGTAGTGAATGAGTTTGTTCGTTTATCTGTCTTGACTGTGTAATGGTCTTTGTTGTTCTACTACCGAAGGAGAAAATCCGTATGGCTTCCTTAGATGATGTTTGCAAACAGATGGTCAAAGATGTAAACGACGCGCTGGGCGCCGCTGTCGTGGATCTTTCTTCCGGATTGCTGTTATCTGTGGCGCATAACGTACCCTATTTTACTCAAAGTTATTTGGATGCAGTCGCGGCAGCAGCGGTCGATATGTTTCGTGGTAATACGGTTAGCATGGTTGAGGATATGTTAAGCACTCAACGGGGTACGAC
>CAYPZY010000459.1:0-2488 GCA_964415155.1 uncultured Bdellovibrionales bacterium | reverse complement strand
GACAATCCCGAATTTATCGAAATGTTTAAGTACGAGGCCAAAATTGCCATCAATCTTGGCCATAGCAACATCGTTTCCATTTATGAGTTTGGCATTGAGCAAGCGCAGTTCTTTTTAGTGATGGATTTTGTGGAAGGTAAAAACTTGCGACAAATTCTCAATCGCATGAAACAAACCAAACAAACCTTCTCCATTGAACAAATTCTCTATATCGTTCGTGAGGCTGCGGCGGGACTCGATAGTGCGCACAGGTGTCTTGATGGTTCCACTGGTAGACCCTTGAATATCACTCATCGTGATATGAGCCCACAAAACATCATGATCAGTTATGAGGGTGAAATTCGCATCATTGATTTCGGTATTGCCAAAGCCGAGAGCCAATTGGAATCGACAAAAGCCGGTACACTAAAAGGAAAATTTGGTTACATGAGTCCCGAGCAGGCCGAAGGCGTTGGCGTTGATCTAAGAACCGATATTTTTTCACTCGGGATTGTTTTGTGGGAGCTACTCGCCAACGAACGTTTGTTCATCGCCAATAACGAAATGAATACTCTGCGGAAAATTCGCGAGTGTCAGGTACCTAGCTTGCGAAAGCTAAATCCCAAAATTTCGGAAGAGCTAGAAAAAATCGTCAACAAATCTCTCACTCGCGATCGCGGTATTCGTTACCAAACGGCCGCAGCCTTTCACCGTGATGTTAGTACTTTTCTCAATAAAAACTACCCTGCATTTTCACCGCACGACTTTTCAAATACCATTAAAACTTTATTTTCAGATGAAATTGTAACCACTCGTCGCAAGTTAATGGAATACGCTAAGCTTGATGTCGAGAGCGTTGCCGTGAGCAGCCCTCCGCAAGAGGAACTAACCAGTACACAGACAGCGACTTCACCATCATCTACTTCCAATGAGCAAGAGATTTTGGAAAGCACACGTAAGAAAATGAACTTTAAAGATCTCGTGGATGCATCTGGTAAAGGAAGAAAACGCCTAGTCACTCGCACAGTCAACGACGAAGCAAGAGCTGCCGCCACGGCTGTTACCAAAACGCCTTCTTCAGTCTCAAATGGACTGCCACTCAATCGCGTTAAAGGAAAAGCGAAAGCAGTTCGCCGACCAAAGTTGCAAATGCCACCGACACCACTCGCAGTTATCGCCTTTGTGGCACTCCTCCTTCTTATAGTCGAGCCGGCAAAAATTAAAACACTTTTTTCTCGAAATGCCGTGCAGGTAGCAGCAAACGATGTGGCTGGCGAAGGTCAGGCCACTAGCACATCAAAGCAAGAACGCTATATACTCTCGATTTACAGTAAGCCCCCGCAAGCCGACATTCACATGAAATTAAAACGATCGGAAAGGGATGACGGTTCAGCTGCTGACGGCAACGATATTTCCTGTTTAACTCCTTGTGAGGTTCATCTTGAACCTCATAAAACCTACGACTTAACTTTAAAATTACCGGGCCATCTTGGCGTGGAGACTGTTTATACTGCTGACAAAGCTGTCGATCGATTTGAAGCGCTTCTGTTAAAAGCGCCACAGGCCTATTTGAACATAGCAGTATTTCCTAAAAGTAAAGTATTTGTATTTATCAACGAACAGCGTATTCCGCAAAATCCACCCATTCGCAAATTTGCGATTCCTGCCAATAAGGAAATCGTTGTTAAGGCTCTAGACCCACTAACTAATGCCAAAGCGGTTAAAAGCGTAATTGTTGAAGAAAACAAAGTTGAAGATGTGAAGTTATTCCTTAACAAACCTGAAAAAAAACCTTAACATACAACCAATTCCCAATTCACAGAGGTAACTATGGCAAAAAATATTTGTATGTATCTGTTAGCTAAGCGCGATTTTCCCCAAAATGCATTTGCCATCAAATACAAACAAAATGGCCAATGGCTGGGTCAAAGTTGGCAGGAATACATCGCCAACATCGAACTCGTTGCCGGTGGTTTTAAAAAATTGGGTATGGCCCGCGCACAAAATATCGCAATACTTGCCAACACCCGCTACGAATGGCCAATGTGTGATTTGGCAATTATGAGTCTTGGGTGTGTCACCGTGCCCATTTACCCCTCCTCCACGACTGAGGAAATGCAGTTTATTTTACAGAATGCAGAAGTAAGTGTTTTAGTTTTGGAGGACTCAGTTCAGTGGGAAAAATGGAAACAGATCAAAAACAGCTGTAGCTCGGTGAAACATGTTTTTCTTATGGATACGAAGGGAATCAGTGAGAAAGTCGATACACTCGCTGACTTGATGGAAAAAGGTAAGGTGGCACAAAAGGAAGATCGCCAGTTTTTTACCAAATCGATTGAAAGTATCAAGATGACCGACCTTGCGACCATTCACTACACTTCGGGCACGACCGGCGTACCTAAAGGGGTTTCACTTACTCACACCCAGATTTTCAGTGAAGTGAGCGACGTTTTCTCCGAAATCGGCATGATCAAAGATGACATGACGCTATCATTTCTTCCTTACTCCC
>CAYPZY010000458.1:0-2497 GCA_964415155.1 uncultured Bdellovibrionales bacterium | reverse complement strand
CGGGCGAGTGACCCGATGCTATTATTTCACGGTCCGCTGTTTGTGATTTACTTGATTTTGATCAAGGGTAAATATTTTTCGCCGCCATTTGAAAATTTTTAACGCCGGAGCAGAGAAACAAAAGCTCCGAGGGAATTGCATTGCCAAAATTTAATAAATCGACATGTTTTTCTGGCGTCCAAAATCTTATCTTTCAGTAACGGGGAAATTAAATTTAAAAAATTCTGCTGACCAGTTCGTTTAAATATTTTCAGTCCCCAAATAGAGTTGACATGTCATACATTTTTTCATTCATGAGAGTGCGAAATCGAGAATTTAAACTGCCAAATCCCTTATAATGTCGAATAGATACATTTGAAATTTAAGAATGGTTTGGCCGCCAAACACTTGTTATCAAGGCAAGGCCTGAGTTGAAAACCTCAGGCCTTAGCGACCAAAATCGAAAAATCATTTTGTCCTAAAACTCTGTCCATTTTCCAATTTCGTAAACTTTACCTTTAGGGGACTTTAAATCGCGGCTGTGACATAAGTGGTGACCGCCAAGGTTGTGTCAGCTATATCCCACCATGGAGGATCACTTATGAAATGGCTATTCATAACATTTGTTGCAGTGTCTGAGTTTGCTCACGCCGGTGATTTCAAAGGATGTGATCAAGACGTCGACAGATTAATTCGTCGTTCAGCCGAACTTCAGAAAATCGTGAAAGCTGATCAAGACGATCGCAAACCTCCAATCGATTGGTCAGTTGTTGGAAAGAGAGACGAAGAACGTAGAAAGCGCGTAGGCGAAATATTTGGAGAAGGTTGCTTCAGTACAGCCGAAGATTATGGAGCTGCTGCATTAGTCTTTCAACATGGAAATCTACCAGAACACGCGTTTCAATGTTATCTGTGGGCGAAAGAAGCCGTCTCGCGTGGTCTTATCAAAATGGGTGAGATTGATTTAAAAGTTCTCAGTCTCAGTGGAGTAGACCGCTATCTAGTGGGAAAAAGACATAAACAGCTTTTTGCGACACAGTATCAACGCTTGAGTAGCAATAAAGACTGTCGCTGTTTGCAGCTGGTTGAACCCACTTTTTCTGATCAACAACGAAAAGATGCGGGAGCAAATTCAATTTCTGAAGCACTTGAATACGTTATAGAGAAAAACTCTTCAATTCCTGCATGTAAGGCTGTTCGATTTTGTGATTCAGATCTTCAGCCATCTCCGAAGGGGATCTTACCAGGAATTTGGTAAAACCTTTTCTCTTACCAAAAACACTGAGTTTCGTACCGCCGGTTTTGTTAAAACCTGGCGGTAAAACCGTCCAAAACTTGAAATCATTTTTGTATTGAAACCCTGGCCATAAATTAGAGGTTCTTTGGGACTTATTTAAGCAGATATATTTTTGTTTCATGGACAGGAATAAGAATTTATTGTTTTATACTTTTTTTGCTTGAGGGTGACGTTACGTCACCCTCTAGGATGAACCTATGAGCGCGAATAATCGAAAAAGGTACATGATAAAGGAGCTCGCGAAACTTTCAGGAGTTTCGGTACGCACTCTTCGATTTTATGACGAGATAGGTTTATTTAAGCCAGCTCACTATGGATCGAATGGGTACCGATATTATGAGAATGAACAACTCTTTTTTCTTCAGCAAATACTGTTCTACAGAGAGCTCGGGATGGAGTTGACTCAAATTCAAAAAATCGTGGGTGATCCAAAGTTTGATAAGATTCAAGCTTTGAAAACTCATCGAGAAACTCTTGAGAAGGAAACTAAGAGGAAGCAAGCCCTTATCAAAACCATCGATAAAACCCTCGCGCATCTAGAAAAGGAGACTCCTATGAAGGACAGCGAGATTTACAAAGGTTTTGATCCGAAAAAGCAGGCGGCGTATGAGGAATATTTGATTTCCAATTACGGTGATCATGCACGCAAGAATATTGAGGAAAGTAAAAAACGAACCAAGAATTGGAAAAAAGAAGATTACGAAAAAGTTGGTAGAGACTATGCCGAAATTCACAAAGCATTAAGACAGGCTATGGAACAAGGTCTATCAGAAAAAGATCCGAGTGTTCAACTGCGGATTAAAGATCACTATGAAGTAGTAAATCGCTTTTGGACGCCAGATCGAGAGGCGTACATTGCTTTGGGAAAAAATTATTGTGAATTTCCCGACTTTAGGAAGCACTTTGATAGTTTTCATCCAAAGTTGGCTGAGTATATCGCCAATGCAATGAAAGTTTTTGCCGAAAAAAATCTCTAATCGAAAGGGCTCGAGAGAGCCCTTTTTATTGCGTTACCGAAACACTTGTTTGACGAAAAAAATCTGATTTTTTTGCGTTGAAAACCTATCCGAAATCACAAACGTGAAATCGGATAGGAAACATATCAAAAACAAAAGTTAAAATTCAGCGCATTTTGGGAGAGAGTTACAATCCCAAAATAAAAAATAATTTTGCCGCCGCTGCGCTACTTCTGCCCGACTTATTTTTTCGCGGGACTTATCA
>CAYPZY010000457.1:0-2506 GCA_964415155.1 uncultured Bdellovibrionales bacterium | reverse complement strand
CTTACTCGCTCTTCCGTTTACAGAATATAGCATGAATCTTTATCCCTCAGCAATGGGCGAAAAGCTTTTGGATTCGGGCGCCATTTTCTACAAAATAGAGCAAGGGAAACTTTCAGAACAATTACGAATTAGCCATGACGACTTTGACCAGGACGCCATAAAACGCCTGTTTTCACCTCTGTGGTGGAGTGACCCGACACCTTCTCCTGATATCAATCGCATCTTTAAGATCGATAACAGGTATCTGACGTTTTCACGTTTTGGTTTGAAATGGATTACACTACAAGGAAAAGTTCAAGCGGCACAAAAGTTTTAGCTCACTTTTTTGAATCGCGTTTGTTTTCCTTGTCCCAGCTGTTGGAGTTTGCCCGCCTGTAACTCTTGCTTGATAATTCGATTAGCAGTTCGCACCGAAGAGTTAAGAGCGAGAGCAAGCTCCTGCGCTGAGAAATTGCTGGCTAGGTTCTTTGCTAAACTCAGTCGATCTTTATTAATACGAAATGTTTGTAGGTCGTCTTTCGAAACCTTGATCGCTATTTGACCGGTCACTTTCAATGAATATTCGTTGTGCTCCTGCCTAATCTCAATGGGAAGTTTTACATCAGCAAAGACTCGGCGTAACCTTTTGACACATTGATAGATTCGGTCGTAAGCGGTAAAGGGATTGTAATACTCTTCGGAGAATAAGTTGGAAAAAACTGTTCCAGTAGGGAAGGGCCTGTAGAAGTCGCTGACGATCGTTTTTAGAAAAGCGTGTAAAAGGGTTCCCTCTTTAATCCCAAAATTTTTACCGTTTAGAGTAGCGTTTGAAACATCAAGAACAGTCGACTTGACTCTTGACTGCCATTGCTCAGTGATAAAATACTGCTCGGGAACCTCAATATTAAACTCGTCTGCGACGGTGGTACGATAAATTTCAAATGGAGATCCGTAAATAAGCTTTTCTCCCAAAGCTCTTTCTTGAAAAAGAAGTCCCAATTGGCGGTCAATATCTCGTATTGTCTCCCAGTCTCGCAATTCCTTGGCTTCTTCTAGCAAAGAGGAAAACTCGGCAAAGGCTTCGTTGATGTTCTTGGCACTTCGAACTGCGATGAGTTTTTGCCACTTCTTGGTGTAGAGAAGTGTGTGATTGGCGGTTTCCTTAAGAGCCGTTTGACTATTTTCAAGCTTATCAGCAGCAAGGTCAAATTTTCTTTCCTGTAAGTATAACTGCGCTTGCAATTCTAAAATATTACCATAGAGAAGCAGATATTTTTCCTTTTGTGCGAGACTCTCGAGTTTGACTAAAATCGCACCGGCCTCAGCTGTTCGTTTGCAAGCCGTTAGCGCCGCTGCGAGATTTACTTCGCCAACAATTCGCTGGTAATCATCCTGCGATTTGTCGATAAATTCTTTTAATTTTGCGAGAGATTCTTGGTATTGCCAATTTCTAAAATAGGAAAAGGCGAAATAAAGAGAGATACGCGGATCTCGCGCCACCGGTTCTAGTTCCAAAAAAATCTTCTGCGCCTCTACCACGGCGCCTAATTCAACGAGTGCAGCTGCGTATTCCAATTTTTCTTGATACGATGGCATTTCAATATGATGGAACTCGGATCTAACAATTGGGTGTAGAATCTTTACAGCCACAGAAGAAAGACCGACTCGTCGACAGAGGTTAGCGAGTTGTCCTAGAATAGGACGCGACATTTTTTTGGGTGAAAGTGTCATGATCTCGCGACGTACTCTGTTACCCTCACCTTCGCGAATCCACTTTTCCCACAATGAGAATTGCTGCATGTATGCATTTTCTTTCACGACAAAAATATCGGTAGGTTTAACTTTTGTCTGTATGTAAAATTAAGGTATGAGAGCAAAAAACTTTTTACTTCTTGGATTTCTTCTCTTTTTGACTTTCGTTACACAAGGATGTTTAGAAACTTGCCAGGACGAAGGTAACGGCGGCGGTTATTCTGGAATGCAATGTCGTCCACCATCTTCTTCTACGGGCGATGGTCGCAGAGAATTTTATCGATTCACCGAAGAGGACGACTGCGGCCCCGAGGGAGGCTTCACTCACTCAGGTGTCTTAAGTCAAAGTGGTTCTAAATACAATTACCAATCAGACGGCTGCCAGGGTGCCAGTGAGGAAATTGACAACAAAGAAGTGACTACGTTTTACTTTGACAGCGACGTTGTCGCCTTTAGAGATCAGATCTTTACCACACAAAAGCAGAAATACTACAGTGAGACCCTCTGCGTGTATCAAGAAGGAAAGTATGGAGTTTCTTTCTTAGTCCAGAAATACAAAGACAGACTCAGCATTCGCTCGCGAGGTTTTCTAAAAAGCGATAATCGCTTTATCTACATCAGCAAAGACTTTGTCGACGTTGTGCGATCTGAAGACATAAATTCAATCTTCTATAAAAATTCCCAGATCTCTATTGATATCGATGTCACCACGAACTCGCAAGATTTTGGCACTCACCCTGGTCAAGTTTATTCTGATGGACAAACGCTTGCGGTG
>CAYPZY010000456.1:0-2506 GCA_964415155.1 uncultured Bdellovibrionales bacterium | reverse complement strand
GCTGGCAAGTGGAGGAACTTGTCACGGCCCTTGGTCGGTTACAAAAAGTGGAAAAAACGTTAAAGTCACAAAATCTATCACCGGCTTTGGTCCTGGAAAACTTCATCGTTAGCACTTGCTAAAAAAGCTAGAGATATTCTCCGATAAATCTAGTGGAGATTTATGTCTACTTCATCTCACAAACGAAACCCTCGCCGCCTCTACAATCGACCTATCGGTTTGCTTTGCGATAGCGCCTACACTATTGAGCAAATCGTTGAAGTCAGTGAACAAGGGCTAATGTTTCGCTCTGATCGGCCCCTTAGAGAAAATCAATGCATTTTGGTAAATTTCTTCGTCCCTAAATCGGGATTAATCATCGTGTCTGGAGTTATTCAGTGGTTAAAGGACTCGGAAAAAGGCCCACACAAATTTTTTGGTGTGGTATTTGGGAAGCTACAATTTGAGCAGCGACGGGCCCTGCGCTCTTATATCGCTGAAAAGCCCGCGCACGAAAAAGAACTCGAAAAAACCAAGTTCTTATGAACGATTCACTAAAGAAGAAAGTCGGCTAATTTTGCGTGAAGCTGTACGGAAGTGGAAAACACCTTTATTGGCCGCTTTCATCACTTTACTAGAATATACAGAAAGAAGTTTTTTAGCCTCATCGACTTTTTTATTACCGATGGCTTCGCGCAATTTCTTTTCAAATGTTTTTACAGCGCTGACAGTTTTAGAGTTAATTGCATTTTTTCTGACAGATTGACGGGCTCTTTTTGCAGCTGACTTATGAGTTGCCAAGGTTTTTCCTCCGAAGTACCCTATTTTTAGGGTCGGTTAATAATAACGGACTGAAATTGATATCATAGCGTCATCTAAAAAACAAGGGAGCTGAAAAAAATGGAGGAATCTGGCAAACCTAAAACAGATTCTCCTAAAATCGTGCTCTGGGCCGCAATTATGGCTTCTGGCACCCTCCTTAGCCGCGTACTAGGTTTAATTCGAGATATGTTAATAGCCGCTATCTTCCCGCGCCTCATTTCAGACGCCTGGACGGTGGCCTTCAGACTACCAAATTTATTTAGAAGACTTTTAGGAGAGGGGTCGCTCGCCGTCAGTTTCATTCCTGTTTTTGTACGAATTCAACACCAAAAAGGTGAATACCATGAAGACGCCAAACAACTTGTGGCGAGTCTCTTTACTTTGTTAAGCCTGATCCTTACTGTTTTAAGTGTCTTTTGTGTCGCTTGGATGGACCCTATCATTCGTCATCTTGTCAGTGGTGAAGGCTATACCTCTGTGGCGGGTAAGCTGGAGTTAACGGTGCAAATGGCGCGAATTATGTTTCCGTTTATTTTTTTGATGAGTTTGTACGCCTATTTCATGGCGATTCTCAACAGCTTTAAAAAGTTTGCCTACGGCGCCTTTGCTCCAGCTCTTCTCAATATAGCCCTTATCGTAGCTGCTCTGATTCCTGAAAGTGATATCAATCAAAAAGCGATGTATCAGTCGTGGGCCGTTATCGTCGGTGGGTTTTTGCAAATGAGTTTTTTAATTCCCCAGCTTTATCGGTTAGGTTATTTTCCTAAAATTCGCTTTCAGTTCAATACGCCGCCGATGCGACAGATTTTTGCGGCAATGCTACCCTCGATGATGGGGATGAGTATCGTTCAAATTACAGGCGTGGTGAACGTCTATTTTGCCAGCCAATTACCGCAAGGGACACACTCTTATATTTACTTTGCGGATAGAGTACTCGAACTTCCTCTCACACTTTTTGCCGTGAGTCTTGGTTCGGCGCTTTTGCCGACCCTTTCTAAGTATTGGGCGGCGGGAGAACGCGATAAAATGTTAGATACCACTTCTAAAAATTTGCGTCTTATTTTGTTTCTGGCTTTACCCTGCTCTGCCGGTTTTTATTTTTTAGCAAGGCCTATTGTTGAAGTTCTATTTATGCGTGGACAATTTGATAGTAACGATGTCGCAGTTACAGCCGACATTTTGCGAGTTTACTCGCTCACCGTTATCACAGCGAGCGGAGTTAGAATTTTAGCGCCAAGCTTTTACGCCATCTCTAACACTTGGCTGCCAGCTTCGATATCAGGCCTTTCACTTATTCTTCATGTGATTATGGCTCCCACGCTCATCGCCAAATGGGGTGTTATTGGAATTCCTGGATCGACAGTTCTCAGTGCTGCCTTCAACCTTCTACTTCTCTATCTTTCTCATTATATTTTTATTGGCAGACTGGCGACTATTGATTTGGTGACTTCTGTCGTGAAATACTTGCTCTGTTCATTGACCATTGTCTTCGCCATAAAATGGTTAGAGCCTTTTTATAACACACAAACCAATGTTTTCGGCCGCTGTTTGTTTTTGGCGCTAATCATTGGCGCGGCGATATTATTTTACATGATCTCAGCTTTTTTTCTTCGTGTTCCCGAAACAAAACAAGTCGCCGCAATATTTAAAGCCAAACTAAGAAAGAGAAGAACCGCCTAATGTCAGCCGCAGCCCTTCTTACGTT
>CAYPZY010000455.1:0-2516 GCA_964415155.1 uncultured Bdellovibrionales bacterium | reverse complement strand
CTCTACGACTTCGTTGAAAAGACTTTGAGGGAAGAAGACATAAAAGTCTTAAAAGACCTTATTATAGCGAGAGTTCTATTGGATAAGATTGATTTTTCGCAACCAGAGTTTAGTTCACAGTATTTGCAATTTAAAGCCAATAGATTGGGTAAGCCACGGGAGCGGCAGTCGATTGAGAGAGAATGTACTGATCAGACAAGGAAACGACTCGGTTGGTTTGTGGCGAACGAAATGAAAAAGGAATTCTTTCAGGAGTTTCCGAAGAAGGATTTTACAAAGTTGGTAGAGTCCTTGCGAAAAACGCTAGTTAGTAGTCTTGAAAATAACAAGTGGCTTACCAAGTCAGGACGTCGTAGAGCTGTAAAAAAAATTAAGTCATTACAGATGGCTTTGCTTTACCCTTCTGATGAAGCGGATTGGAAAAAGAGAGACAGCAAGCCATTATCTAAAGAAAGTTTTCTAAACAACAACGAGCTCATAAATCAATCCTTAAGGAAAGAGAGTCTCGACGAACTTGCGGGACCCCGCGATATCAATGCTTGGTCTGTGACCCCACTACGCTTCGATGCTTCTTATTTTTATTCGGAGAATCGTTTTTATTTTCCCGCGGCCTTTTCGTTAGTTTATGATCCGGCTAAGAGTGACATCGAGAATTTTGGTGGTATCGGGACCTACATTGCTCATGAATTAGGTCATGCTCTTGATCGCGGCGGATCTAATTACGATGAAATTGGCGTTAAAAAGTCTATCTTTGGCTTGCCTGATCAAAAACATTTTAGTGAGCTAAGCTCGAAATTTGTCGAGCAATTTAATCGGGCAGGACACAATGGCGAACAAACTTTGTCGGAAAATATAGCTGATTACGTGGGACTTCACACTTCCTTTAAGACGGCTTTTCCGATTAAAGGCGACATCGAAAAGCAAAAGAAGTTCTTTTCCTCCTTCGCCAAGACGTGGTGTACAAAAATGACCGATGCCTATAAAGTTTCTTTTTTAAAAGAGGATGTTCACGCGCTACCTGAATCTCGCGTCAATGAACAGCTTAAGCTTCTTCCTGAATTTGCACAAACCTATCAGTGTCCGCAAGGATCGGGGATGGTATTACCAAAAGAAAAGTTGTTAGAAGTTTGGTAAAGACCTGGCAAATAGCTGGTATTTGCGTTAAAAATTAACTGTGATACTTCTTAATGCCCACCAACTGGAAAAATCCTTTGCCAATCGAGTTTTATTTAAAAATGTGTCACTTGGTATAGATGAACAAGAGAGGATAGGTTTTGTAGGCCCGAACGGAGCTGGCAAGTCCACATTACTCAAAATCTTAGCTGGTGAAGCCGATGCGGACTCTGGCACTATCTCCAAGAAAAAAGGTCTGCGTTTAGGTTTTCTTGAGCAAACACCAACATTTCAGTCTAACGCTACTATCCTGTCGACAGTCTTAGAAAAGACAAATGAAGAGTCAATGCCTCGTGCTTTGGAAGTCATCGCTCGTCTTGAACTTTCGCAATTTGGCCTCGACCACTTAGTGGCACAGCTATCTGGCGGTTGGAAAAAGCGAGTGGCGCTTGCACGTGAGCTCACCTGTGACCCCGAACTAATTTTTCTGGACGAACCAACGAATCATCTTGATGTGACAAGTATTCTTTGGTTGGAAGATTATTTAAAAAACGCACCGTTTTCAGTGCTAATGGTTACCCATGATCGCCTTTTTTTACAGAGAGTGGCTAATCGCATTTTTGATTTAGATCCACGTAACCCCAATCATTTACTGAGCGTCAACGGTGATTACGCCCAATACTTGGAAACAAAAGAGATTGAAACGGCTGCTCTCAGGCGCCAAGAGCAGGTGGAGAAAAACAGATTGCGTCGCGAAACTGAATGGCTGCGACGAGGCTCCTTAGCGAGGCAAACCAAACAAAGCGCGCGCATTGAAGCTGCAGGGGACCTTAAAGACACTGTCGAAGAATTAAAAAGTAAAAACCAAAGCCGTCAGGTGGATTTAGCGTTTGGTGACGCAGATCGATCTCCCAAGCGATTAATCGACGCCACCCAGATTTCTAAGTCCTTTGGCTCCCGCGCTCTTTTTGAGAATCTTGATGTCTTGGTAACGCCTAAGACACGTTTGGGCCTATTAGGTGACAATGGCTGTGGAAAATCAACACTCATTAAAATTCTTTTGGGTCTTGAAAATCCCGATAAAGGGCAGGTGAAGCGCGCCGACGACATTGAGATCGCCTACTTTGAGCAATCACGTGAAACTCTTGAGCCCGAACTGAGTGTGCTAAAAAATATTTGTCCCGAAGGCGATTACGTTTTGTTTCAGGGTAAACACTTACACGTACGCAGTTACCTCGATCGTTTTTTCTTCCAAGGGCAAAAGGCTGAACTCCCAGTTAAAAAATTATCGGGTGGAGAGCAAGCGCGACTAAGACTCGCACAGTTGATGTTAAAACAAAGTCAAATTTTGATTCTCGATGAACCAACCAATGATTTGGATATGGAAATGCTTGAGAGCTTAG
>CAYPZY010000454.1:0-2518 GCA_964415155.1 uncultured Bdellovibrionales bacterium | reverse complement strand
TGTTTATTGTAGTGTGCGAAAGCTGCCTGCCAATAGTGAGAAGTGGCAATCCAAAATGAAAAAAATTTTACATGGTGACATTTCAAGCCCTGAACTTTTTGCAGAGGTAAGACGATTAAAGTTTGACGCCTGCATTTATCTGATTTCTCTTGATCATCACCAAACAGATTTACTTCGCGCAGAAGAAATTGGTGTCCGCGCCACTTGGCAATATCTCGACCTATCTCAAAAGATTGGCGCCTCTCGCTTTATCTATTTTTCTACGCAACAGGTTTATGGTCCCTTCACTGCGACATCTCATTACAACGAAGACACAACGGTCCATCCAAAAAATATTTATGGTCTTACTCATGCGCTTTCTGAAAATCTTTGCAACTATTATCACGGTCAAGGTGCGATGTTGGCGCTAAATCTACGTTTGTCAAACGCGCTTGGCGCTCCCCTGTTTGCCTCCGAGCATGTCGACTCGTTGGTCGCCCCCGATCTCTGCAGAATGGCATTACGCAGAGGCTCTGTAAGATTACAATCTGATGGAAGCCCGCAAAGAAACTTCATTCTCCTTGAAGATGTTTGCCGCGCCGTTGAGTTGCTACTTGGGGCGGAATCATCGGCGCTGAAGTACAACACCTTTAACCTGGGTTCACCTACGACCTTCTCGCTAGTGGAACTCGCATCACTCATCGCCAGCCGTACTGAAAAAATCACGGAACGCAAAGTTGCAGTCCTGTTAAACGATGGCCGCGAAGTTAAAGATTTTGGCTCCTACAAGGATACAGCGAAATTCAGTTACCCAATAAATAGGTTAGGAGAACTAGGTTTCAATCCTTCCGCCGATTTAACTTCAGGAGTTGATGAGCTCATTGCTTTTTATAGCAAGTAGAATTGTGCTTATAGAATTGCTGTTTTTATACTGGTTTTGAGAGCAGCAATTTCGCTAGCTACTTGATCGACTTGCCCGCGAGCAAAATCCATGACAAGATAACCAATATGAGGATCCGTTGCCAACTGCTGAGCTTCAATGTTGGCACCAATGCGAGAGACAATACTATTGATATCACCAAGAACACCCGGAACATTTCTGTGAACATTGATAATACGCGCGTCAGTTTTCTTTACGCCTGGTTCAACGTTAGGAAAGTTAACAGAACCATATGTAGAACCATAGATGAGAAAGCGAATTAAGCTTTCAGCAACCTCGCGACCAATGGCCTCCTGCGCTTCCTCGGTGCTTCCTCCCACATGCGGAGTTAAAATCACGTTCGCCAGGCCCTGCAACTCCGTTTGAAATTTAACATCATTACTTTCTGGCTCTTCTGGGAAGACGTCGATTGCAGCTCCTCCCAAATGACCAGATTTCATAACCGTAACTAAGTCAGGAATAACAACGACAGAACCGCGACTCGCATTAATGAGGCAACTGCTGGGTTTCATCATTAAAAGTTCTCGTTTAGAAATCATGTCCTTTGTTGAATCGGTCGCCGGGACATGTAGAGAAACAAAATCAGAAGCCTTTAATAAGTCTTCCAGTGAACCCACTAATTTTGAATTCCCTAGAGGCAATTTTTTAATAACGTCATAATAAATCACGTTCAGGCCAAGCGACTCAGCCAATACGCTCACTTGACTACCGATGTGACCATAACCAACTATTCCTAAGGTTTTACCGCGAACTTCAAAACTTCCCTTAGCGGACTTTTCCCAAACACCTTGGTGAACTTTTTTACTTTGATCACAAAACCGCCGGGCCAAAGCAATAATCTCGCCGATAACAAGTTCGGCAACACTTCGTGTACTGCTGTAAGGCGCGTTGAACACCGGGATACCTAGCGAGTTGGACTCATGTAAATTAATTTGGTTTGTACCAATACAAAAAGCACCAATGGTGGAAATATTTTTGGCGGCTGCAATAACTTCTTTGGTAAGATGGGTCTTAGAGCGAATGCCCAATGCCAGATAATTTTTTGAATTTATTTTTGCAATTAATTCCGCTTCACCCAGAGCTTTGGCCATATTTTCAATTTCAAAACCTGCGTGCTCAAGCATTTGCGAAGCCGCGGGGTGGATATTTTCCAAAAGTAAAATTTTTTTACTAGCCATGACTGCCCCTCTGGCCCATTAATATTAAATATTACAAGAGCCCTGTCACTTCGTTTTTAGAAATGTTTACAAGCCGCTTTCCAAGCTTACCAGCATTGATTAAGATGCGCGCTTAATCTTCGGGCAGGTTATGCAAGCACTGTGTAAACTTCTAGTAATTGACGATGATCCACTGATTCACCAATCGATAGCTTTGGCGCTTCCTGCCTCGTGGACAATGGTTTCCACCTATTCACTTCGCGATATTCCACAGGATAACTTTACTGCAGCGATTGTTGATTTACATTTGAGTCGCAATTTGCATCACAGCGAAGGTTTGAAAGCAATTGCAGAACTCACGCGTGCGAATCCTCACCTTGAGGTTATCGCGATGTCAGGAGATTTGAACATACACCTTCTTGACGAATGTCTACGGGCGGGC
>CAYPZY010000453.1:0-2521 GCA_964415155.1 uncultured Bdellovibrionales bacterium | reverse complement strand
TGGCTCTGCCTATAAACGGTAGAGCCATTTTTGCTTTCAGAGCCTTGCAACCAAGGGATTTATGATCATGTTTGAGGATGAACCAATAGGTCTGATTTTATTTTCAACATTTGATCAGGATAAGAAAATTCAACAGCTTCTCTCATTAGTTTTCTGGCATCTGCAGAAGAAGAATCCATCAGTTCACACTTCTCTCGAGTTTCAAGATTTGGCCACTGAGCGTATCCGACATATTCATTGTTTTCAGCAAGATGAAGACGAGATCCGTAGCTGCCACATTCTTTTCTAATAGCTTTTGTAACTATAGCCCAATTATCTTCGAACTGCCTCTCTTTGCCAGACTTGATCTTCCATCTATACAGAAAAATGACCATTGTTCGGTCCTTTCATTAGGGATTTATTGTTAGTTGTCAAATGCAGTCCTCCTCATAATGGAGTAATGGAGGATCGATAAAAAAGTAGCTATGGCGCAAATCCATTTAAGATTGGAGCTGAGCACTCCAACAAAGAACAACCAGGAGCTTGGGGAAAGCCAACCTGCATTAATCGGAAGCTGAATCAAATTTTCTAACGAATCAAATATAGAAGTGGAAATTAGTAGGAAGAGCATCCAATGGAATTTCTTAGGTGAATTCAGTCTGGCAAGAAGCGAACTAAAAAATACCGCATAAATAAAAGGATGTAAGAAATCGAAATAGTAATGAATTAGAAAAAGACGTGTCTTATCCGGCCCCCACTTACTCAAATAAGCTACAAATTCTTTCGGAGAAAAGGTTATTTGCTGTTGGATGATTTCGAATAGTGGGGCTACTCCAGCTAAAATAGTTACGATTGTGGTCTGTGACAGGCAAAAAGCAACAGCGGAGATCCAAAATACTTTTTTTGAGCGCAACCATGTCATTGCGTGAAAATATCAGGTTGTTCTTTGTCTGTATAGAAAGGGAATCAATCTTTGCCATCTGCAATATAATGGATCTAGGTATTTTGAGGCTTTCAGGGCTTGTTAAAATTCTTTGAAGTAGCGGTCTTTGACCAGAAGGACCACTTTATTGAGCCCAAAGAGCTATTGCCCAACAGTGACTAGACGACTCACAAGTTTCATTGGTAAGACCCATTTATGACAAATACCCCAACTATTCCCACTTTACCCAAAGAACTCATAACAACCTTATTCAAGCAAGTTTCTGAATTTTATGAACTGGCTCCCTGGGAGTTTTTCGGCGATTCAGAATATTTTGGTGTTTTGATCCCAGAGACCAAGGACATTCACTTTGTTTCTATCATGGGCGGCGGTGGTCAGTGTTTTGGACTTGCCACTTATCGCGGAATTCGTGGTCTTATGTTTTTACAAGATCTTTTGTCTGGTGAAGAGATTGATGACCCATTTGAAGTTCGCCTAGAACAAGAGGGGCTTCTTTTTGAATACACAACTAAAAAATATTTGGATGAAGAAGATCTACAATTGATCAAAAATTCAGGCCACAAACCATCAAATGCAAAAGCATGGCCTCTCATTAGAAATATGAAGCCAGGATATGTCCCCTGGTTTCCAACAACAGAAGATATTCACACGCTCATAAGAGTGTTATCAGCAACGACAACTTTAGTTGAACTAACTGATGAAGATCCAGATTGTCTTTTCAAAGATGATGGAAAAAAGTTTCCGATCTTTGTCCATTATAAAAAAACAAATGGTTGGAAGCTTGAGTTTTGGGGACAACGAAAAATTCAATCGGCAAGCATTGCCAACGAAAATCCCTATCATCTTACACCTGTGAATGAGCTTCTTTTGCAAAAGGCAAAAAATCTCTCACAAAGCAAAAAACTACACATTGAATTGCATGACTTTTTTGCCCGCGAACCAGTGCTTGAAAAGGATCGACCATTTTATCCAAGAATTTGTTCTCTTTTTGAAAAAGACTCTGGCGCTTGTTTAGGAATGGAAATGATTTCCCCAGAAAAAGATCTTAGCTCTGTGATGAGAGATCTTGTTATAAATAAAATAGTTGAGTTGGGAACTATTCCCAAAAGTATCACAGTCACTAAGTCAGAACATTTCATTGGCGCCATCACATTAGAAAAGGCCCTTGATATTGAGATCAAATTTGGGGCTCCCGAGCATGGACTGGAGTTTGAGTCAGGTTTTCGTAAAAAGATGGAAGCCGACTTATATATGGAAGAGTAAAACTCAAGGGGCTCAATAAAGTGGTCCTTCTGGTCAAAGACCGCTACTTCAAAGAATTTTAACAAGCCCTGAAAGCCTCAAAATACCTAGATCCATTATATTGCAGATGGCAAAGATTGATTGGGTTTTGGCCTAAGAATCGCATATTTAGAATCCTGAAATGTATATTTGCACCAATTATATTTAGTGAGTAATTTATGAAAAACTTTTTGACACCAATATTCCTTTTTTGCGCCTGTTCAGCAATGTCCATTTCAAATGATTCACCATATTTGGAGGCTTTATGAAGTACCTATTAGCTATTTTCATATCAATTTGGTTTTTTACAGCATTTGC
>CAYPZY010000452.1:0-2527 GCA_964415155.1 uncultured Bdellovibrionales bacterium | reverse complement strand
GATCTCGATAATCTCACGACGCTGTGTTGGGCGCATCATCAAGAGCGGCATGCAGCACATTAAAAACCACCGATACCCGAGAGCTAGAAGCAACCACCAACAGACTGTCAAAACTTTTGACGGTCGTATAGCCAATATTGAAACCTCGAATAAACCCAAGGTAAAACTCAATAAAATGGTGAGGAAGTGGCATTTTTCTTGAAAAGAACAATATATAAATAGGAGTAACAATGAAAATTTTTACTTACATTCTTATTCTTTTTCTAGGATTGATAAGTTCCACAGGATTTTCTAGAGATGGTGTTTACGAAGTGAAAAAAAAAAAAAAAGATCGACAAATTGATATCGGTTTGATTTCAGAAGTGATGTTTTTTGCCAAAGAGATTAAATGTGATAAAGAGGATTATGCCATAATTTATCAATCGCTTTCGGGTTATTCCCATTCATCAACGTTACACTCAGTTTGTAAAAGGGAACTTAGCTTTTCACTTGCTACCTGCGCTGCCGACCGAGATCCTAAATCCGCTCAATGCTACAGAGCTGTGATGAAAAAATATGATATAGATGCGAAACGAAAACAAGGTCGCCAACAAAGCGGGAAATCTAGAACTGAATAGTCCTCAACGCTGACCCTACGCCTACTCCACCACCACCCGTCTCGCCACCAGCAATCCATCCTCGCGCGAGACCGGCATGGCAAAATTGAAGATATCCGCGGACGCGGCCCACTCGAGATCACCAACTGATTTGTAATCAATTGCAGGATCCAAACATTCAAGACCTGATGGAGAAAATTTCACAGCTCGCACCACTCGATCAACGGCGATTGGGGAATCCGTAAAAAGTGACGCCATATAATCGCGACAGGCAAGATCTTCTTCACCATCGGGACCGGCAACGGAGCCCATGGCAAGCAAGGTGACAAGTTCAGAACCTCGCAAACGCAAATGTCGTACTGTGGCCGCGGCAACAACAAGACTTCCCAAAAAAATTTCGGATGCGCGAACAGCACTGACGACACCTTGAGTACCACTGCCAGAACGCAAGATCATACGTTTACCTGTAAAGTCACGACGGGAAATGGATTCGGGAGAATTACCAAAATCAAACCCTGGGATTTTACGACCGTCTACCTCACCGGCTAAAATGACGGCGCCGAGACGCCGACGAAGATCAAAAGCCTCTTCAGGAGTGGAAACTAAAAAAACTTCTTTAAGACCGCGGGAAAAAGCAACGGCGGCTAAAGTGAAAGAGCGAATGACATCGATGACAACGACACTACCTTCACAACTAACTGCTGAGCCAATTCCATATTTTTCAACTACCATCATTAAAGACTTACTCTTGCAATTGCCTTTTGCCAACGTTCTAAACGATTGCGGCGATCACGAGATGACATCGCAGGTTTAAACTCGCGTTCCACTCGCCATATTTTTTTAATGTCACTCAAGCTTGACCAGAACCCGACACCAAGGCCAGCGAGGTAAGCAGCTCCCGCAGATGTAGTTTCAATAATTTCGGGACGAAGAGTCTCGACACCCAAATAATCAGACTGAATCTGCATCAAGAGATTATTGGCAGCAGCACCGCCATCAACACGCAAACCGCGAAGCGCTTTTCCCAAATCCTTTTGCATCGCCACCAATATTTCGACATTTTGCAAAGCCATTGCTTCGAGTGTCGCTCGCGCAATATGATTGCGATTCGTACCACGAGTAATTCCTGAAATCATTCCGCGAGCGTCTTGATTCCAATGAGGCGCGCCTAAACCAACAAGGGCGGGTACGAATTCAACCCCTCCAGAATCAGCGACGGCTGCTGCCATCGCTTCAATTTCAGAACTTTTTTGAATAATACCAAGACCGTCGCGCAACCACTGAACGGCAGCACCGCAAATAAATGCTCCACCCTCCAAAGCATAAGTCGTCTTCTTTTCACCTACCAATCGCCAGGCGACAGTTGTGAGCAAACGCGACTTGGAAAGTTTCATTTTTTGACCGCTATTGATTAGTAAAAAACTTCCTGTGCCAAACGTGCATTTGGCCTCGCCGGGATTAAAACAAGTTTGACCGAACAGTGCCGCTTGTTGATCGCCAGCAACTCCAGAAATAGGAATACCATCAGGTAAAAAACCTAAACCGGAAGTGTGACCGAAAACTTCATTGGAAGAATGAATCGATGGCAAAAGCGACTGGGGAACCTGGAAGATCTTCAGCAACTCTTTATCCCACTCACAACTCTCAATATTCATAAGCATTGTCCGTGAGGCATTGGAGACATCAGTTTTGTGAGCTTTACCACCCGTGAGGCGCCAAATTAAATAGGTGTCGATAGTGCCCGTAGCGAGATCACCGGCCAGAGCGCGCTTTTCGGCGCCACCAACATTTTTAAGAAGCCAGCGAATTTTTGATGCCGAAAAGTAGGCGTCAATCACCAGTCCCGTGCGTGAAAAAATCTTTTTTTCTAGTCCGCGTTTTTTTAAACTATCGCAGTAATCGGAGGTTCGTCGACATTGCCAAACAATCGC
>CAYPZY010000451.1:0-2532 GCA_964415155.1 uncultured Bdellovibrionales bacterium | reverse complement strand
TTATGATAATTACCGAGAGGGACGGCGATGCCAGTGACTTTGCAATCAAATAAACCTAACGCCGTCGCTTCACAGGAGCCGCCATCCATAAGTCGACGTTGGTAAAGAAAATTCTTTTTTACCTTCGCCAACTTTTGGGCGCACTCCCAAAGAAAAATAGAAAATTCTGAATCAAACAGAGTTGATCTATCGCCAATACGAAGCACGGGGCCTTGGCCAATTTCAGCGCCCGGAAGAGTTCGTGATGCCTCTAATGAAACGACAGAAAGACCTGCCGGTAAGATCTTTTCAGCTAGTAGTGACCAACAACCGATATAACCAACCTCTTCACCACGAGTAAAAACGCCGAGGATTTGTGATCTTTTGGCGCTAGGTGTTTTCAAAAGGTCAATGAGCATACCCAAAATGATAACGACGCCAGTGAGATCATCGGCCACTCGCGTTTCGATGCGGTCGCCTTTTAGTTTGTAAGCAGGTAGATCAAAAGCGCCAAAACAAGACGTGTTTAGATCAGCTGCCTTGTCGAGGAGAATGCGTAGAGGCAGCCCTTCGCGTGTGTAATCAATGTTTTTGATAAAACTGATCTTGCCAGAAAATTTTTGTTCCGGCAGCAAAGGATCGTAAATGGCTACTCGCGAATTTTTCATTTGCTTAAAAGGAGCGCCACCATACCAAATAGCTTCATAATTTTTTTTGTCGATTTTTTTTGTGATATGAAAACCTGGGTGGTCGGTATGGGCCATGTAAGCGATTTTCGCGCGACGAACGCTTTTTGCGGAACTAACGCCAGCAATGATATTTCCATACTTATCTGAAAAGTAGGGTATACGGTGTTCCTCGAGAATTTCTCGTACTTTGCTTAGGACCCAACCTTCGCGAAACGGTGCTGTCGGTTGCGAGAAAATTTCTTGAATTAAAGCAAAGGTCCGCATTTTTTTATCGCTGCTTTTGCAGAAGAACAGTCTTAATCACTTTACCTGTGTTGGAATCAAAGAAGTTAATTGTGGCGATATCGCCATTAACAGTTAAACGACCAACCTTAACGATCTTTTCATCACTTAAGAAAAGGGACCAGGTGTTACCTACTCCGGGAGCGATACGGTAATTTAGAAGCGAAGTGGTGCGAGTTAAGTTTTTACTGTAAAGACGGACGAAGACATCATTTACGTTTGCATCGTAAACAATCAAGCGAGTGAAATCGCGAAATTCCAAACTGATATTTTCGCGAGACCGCCAATAGCCAATTAGCTTTTTAAGACCTACCCAGTCGATAGACTGAACGCGAACTGCTTTTTTTGAGGGATTAAAATAACCTTCGAAAGAAATAAAGTCGCCGCCTGACAATCTCACGAGATCATTTGCGACGTCCTCACTGGCTGCTTGAATTAAATAAAGATCCTCATTTTGGCGAAGATACAGCCTTTGATTTATAGTTTGAACTAATCCGTAAATGGGGCTGGCTATGGCAGATGAACTTACCAAATGCGAGGTCATAACAAACATGGTCGCGAGCGAGGCTAAGCTACTATTCAAGTTGGGCATATAGTGGTCATATTGAACTTTGCTTGCGTGGTCAAAAAAAAGTCTTTAGAATTACTTAATATCGCAATGCATAAGGAGGCGCTAAGATGGCGCACATTCAGGCTTCTTCGATTATTGAAGCATCTCCATCTGAGGTTTTTCAGATGCACGAGGAGCCTCTTCAGCTAAAAGGCTTATTAAGTGGCATTTTAGAAATTGAATTCGCAAGTAAGCCTAAACAAAAATTATATAAGGGTGAAATCTTAGATCTGGTGGTTGGTCGCCATGGAATCAGCCGAAAATGTAAGCTGAAAGTTGAAGATATCGTTTTTGACCGCAAGATGGAGTTAAAGCAAGCGCAGGGGCTATTTAAGTCCTACAAACACATCGTCAAATTTGAAGAGCATGGAAGTGGCACCTTAATTACTGACTTTGTGGAATACCGATTGCCCTTGGGAATTTTAGGACACCTTTTGGATGATCTTTTTATGCATGAAGATATCCGTCGTGGCATCGAACGACGTTACGAAAACTTAAAAAAGAAATTTGTAAAAATCTAACCCGAATAGGCGTCTTGAACAATCTTCTGTAAGATTTGAAAATGATTAAGAGGGTGTCTGCCCATCTGATCAATCATAAGCTTCTTCATAGCCTCTTTCGGTGCGACTTTTTCGAAGGTGATAATGCGATCGAGAGCATTGCAACTGCTCACTAAAACCGACAAAGGATCGACTTGCGACTCGCGCACCTTTTTGGGAAATCCCGAGCCGTCGATACACTCTTCATGTTCTAAGATGATGTTGATCACCGTTCGATCAAAGTGCTTTAAATCTTTGACGAGTTTAGCGCCCGCCATGGGGTGGTCTTGATAATCTTTAAGTTCTTCGGGAGTAAATTCAGCAATAGGTTTATTCACTTTCATCTGCGCTTTATATATGGCGAAGTCATGGAGTAAAGCCCCCAAACTTAAAAGTTGAGTCTGCTTGGGATCAACAATTCCCAGACTCTTTG
>CAYPZY010000450.1:0-2536 GCA_964415155.1 uncultured Bdellovibrionales bacterium | reverse complement strand
CAGAATGAGTCTGGTAGAAAAAGTGAACAATATACAACAGTACCTAAATTACAAAATGCCGGCGTGGAGTTTTTGGATACACCCGATACTTATTATGAAGTAGTTAAAGACCGCGTTCCCAACCTCACTGAGAATGTTAACGATTTACAAAAACACAAAATTCTCGCCGATGGTGACCCCGAGGGTTACTTGCTACAAATTTTTACAAAGAATCTTGTTGGACCGATTTTTGTAGAGATTATTCAGCGAAAAAATCATCATGGGTTTGGCGAAGGAAACTTTCAGGCTCTGTTTGATTCCATCGAACGAGATCAAATGCGTCGTGGAGTTCTATAACGCCGAGTCCGCCATGCTTCTGGCGATCTCTGAAGCACGCAAGGGAATTGGCTCTGTCGAGCCTAACCCGCCAGTTGGTTGTGTCATTTTAGATAAAAAATTTCGACTTCTTAGTAAGGGCTATCACAAAAAGTACGGCGGTCACCACGCCGAAATTGATGCCCTTAATAATCTTCAAAAAAAATTCAAAGGCAGATTTGAAGAGAAATTAAAGGGCGCCCACCTTTTTGTAACCCTTGAACCGTGCTCCCACTACGGAAAAACACCACCATGTGCGGAAACCTTGGCGAAGCTTCCTCTGGCAACAATAACTTATGGTTTGGTTGATCCCAATCCACAAGTAAGTGGCCGAGGAAAAAAATATTTGCTGCGCCATTCGCATATCAAAGTTCAAAAATATGCTGGTGATAACTCAGAGCTAAAAGAACTCATCGAAACGTTTTCATGCAACATCCAGTCACAAAGACCATTTGTGCTTTTGAAGATCGCAAGCTCACTCGATGGTCAAATGGCTCTCAAAAATGGCCAGAGCCAATGGATTACCGGAGAGAAGTCGCGCGAGTTTGTTCACCTCCTGCGTAGTCAAACGAGCGCGGTATTGATTGGTCGCGGTACCTTTGAAGCTGATAATCCACGTTTAGATAGTCGTCTAGGTCATTTTAAAAAGCGCCAGAATAAAGTGATCGTATTAGATCCTGACGGCAAAACCCTGCGAAAAATCAACAAATCTGCTTTAGCTTCTGTTCGCGATGCTAAAAACATTATTGTTATTACCTCAGACAAGGTGAAATCGCACAAACCAACTTTTAAACATCTAGTCTGTCCTTTAAAAGATGGAGACTTCGCCATAGAGGAGCTTTTGAACCTTCTTTATAAGGAGGGTATTTATTCTGTGATGGTTGAGGGAGGCGCTAAAACTTTTTCCTATTTTCTGCGCCATCAGTTAGTGGATCGACTCCTCGTATTTCAAGCGCCAGTCGTTATCGGCGCCGGCTACGGTAAGCCATGGACAGAAAAATTGGTTATAAAATCACTAAGCAAAAAACTTCGTCTTAAATATGATGCAGTTTATTCTGTTGGTGACGACTTCGTTATATCAGCGAAAATCATCTAGTGGGTGATGTCTCCTTGCAAAGCCCCCACTAAAAACATATATTGCCGCCATGAATATTTTTGGAATTGATAGTACGCCTGAAAAGTCACGACTTCATCTAATCCCTGTACCCTGGGAAGTCACTACCTCTTATGGCTCAGGAACATCTCGAGGACCTGAAATTATAAATACGGCAAGCGTGCAAGTTGACCTTTATGACATTCATTTCGGCAATATCGTAGAAAAAGAGGGCGTTTTCTTAAAACCCGAATTTGGTGGCATTAAAGCCCTCAATGATAATCTCAAGCCAAAGGCGCAAAAACTTATTTTTTCGCCAGAGGATTTTTCCGAAACCGAAAGCAAGAAACTCATTGCCGAAATCAATGCCGCAAGTGAAAAAGTGAATTCTCTTGTCTACGAAGAAGCTAAAAAAATTCTCGATGAGGGAAAAATTTTGGGCCTTATCGGCGGCGATCATTCCTCACCATTGGGAGCAATCAAAGCCGTTCATGAAAAATTTGACGGGGACTTCGCGATTCTCCATTTCGATGCCCACGCGGATTTACGAACTGCCTACCAAGGATTCATTCATTCACATGCATCGATCATGTACAATGTCGTGAGCTCAGGTTATTCTCAAAAACTTATCCAAGTAGGTATTCGCGACTTCTGTAAAGAGGAATTGGACTACATTAAATTTTCTACTGGAAAAATTGAAACAATCTTTGACGAGGATATTCGCAAAGACCTATTTGAGGGTCACACCTGGGATAAAGTTTGCGAAGCACTCATTAGCCATTTACCAGCGAACGTTTATATTAGCTTCGATATTGATGGACTTGAACCAAGCCTATGCCCAAATACAGGCACACCAGTTCCCGGAGGTTTAAGTTTTAGCCAGGCGACTTTTCTGTTGAGAAAAATCGCTGATGCAAAAAAAAGAGTCATCGGCTTTGATTTGAATGAAGTATCAGCGGGCGATGCCGATTCGGAATGGGACGCAAATATCGGCGCCAGAATTTTGTTTAAACTTTGTTCATTAGCTTTAGCGACTAATTAACGAGCATAGCGCTTCTGCTTCGCGAATTCATGCGATGTTCTTAAGAG
>CAYPZY010000449.1:0-2561 GCA_964415155.1 uncultured Bdellovibrionales bacterium | reverse complement strand
TTAGTTTCTCTTGAAAGGGCCGGCTCAAAAGACCGGCCTTTTGCATTTTCCCGTTGATACCCAAGGTGAATTGAAGTGGACCTTGAGAAACCGACCGCCTTTTGCTAACTTACTGAAAGGACGCTCTTTCACGCCGCAAAAGTCTCCACGGCGGTTCTAAGGTTGTGGAAATGGGGACGCCAATTTTTACATATTGCAAATTTTATTTTATTATGTTGAACCTGTCGTACGATGAAATGACCATGACAAGATTGAGTTCATTATCTATGGCTGAAATTAACAATAAAACCGCACAAGAAGTTCAATTAGAAATTTATTCTCATTTAACCTATGCTCAAAAATGGGAAGCTTTCTTAAATTTACGAGCAACGGCTTGGGCGTTAAAAGCGGCTGGCATTCGAAGTCTTCATCCGAATTGGAGTGAAGAAAAAATTCAAGAAGAAGTAAAAAGGATTTTTTTGTATGCAACCACTTGAATTTTACTCGGCCTTTATTCTTCCATTAGAAAAAGGAAATATTTCCTACTTTGTGACTGGCTCCATCGCTTCCATTTTTTATGGAGAACCAAGATTAACTCATGATATTGATATCGTCATTCACTTAACCCAAGCTGATATTTTAAAACTCACTGCACTTTTTCCTTTAGATAAATACTATTGCCCTCCAGAAGAGGTGATACAAATTGAATCTAAGCGTCGTCCCTATGGGCATTTTAATATTATTTCCCATGAAAGTGGCTTAAAGGCAGACATCTATCCAGATGCAAATGACCCTTTTCATCAATGGGCATTCAAAAATCGCAAGCGTATAGACATAGGAAATAGTTTTGAACTTTGGCTCGCACCACCTGAATATGTCATCATCCGGAAATTAGAATTTTTTAGAGAAGGTGGTTCTGAAAAGCATCTTGAAGATATCAAAAAAATGCTGCCGCAAGTTCAAACTCTATTAGATATGGATTTTCTTCATCAAAAAATTCACGAACGTGGACTTGAATTGTATTGGGTAAAAATTTGCAACTCATAATACTGGTTCGAGGCTGTACCACCAGGCTTCAAAAAAGATTACTGGCCTTCAAATGCTCCTAAGGTCTTTCATTTATTGAATTCCTTCATTCCGTCCCAATATCGGTATCGTTCCAAAGTATGTGGGATTTTAGTTTTGCACAGTAACTCCTAAAAAGGTTAGCTTTAGATTGGCATCAGTTCCCATTTGATTTTTCCAATGTTCTTCCCATTGATGTTGCGTTCTGGATAAACGAAGAAGAACTAAACGAGTCATTCTCTCAGCTCCTTTTTCACTCCAACCAGAGCCGATTTTCTTAATCCTTCGTTTGATTTCACGCATGACCCTCTCGATCAGACTTGTGACACGAGGATTGGATGCATCTGTCTTCAGCCAATCCGTCACATACGTATAAAGTTGATCTCGTGCGTTTTCGACAAAGCCATAGGCTTTGCTGTAACCCATCCCTTTTAACGCCCACCCGCGCAGCCGGGCCGCGCGGGTGGGCGTTAAATTCCATCGCAAATTGGGAGAAAAAGAAAGATTTTTTTTACTTCCCAGCAATTTTAACTACACGGAATTCATAGAAAATTCCGTGAAGTCCCTTTTTTATCATAGGTGCCAGAAAAATAACATCTAGGAAACTCATTTCATTTTCAGTATCTTACCCCAAGTATCCATCGTTCTATTTGATAACTTGGGAAATTCATCCCACAAACTTTGGAACGATACCGAAAAGGTAGGTACTTATGAAAAAAATCGTTTCCCTACTTATTGTAGCGAGCTCATTGTCGGGCTTAGTCGCATGTGGAAACCCATCGTCTGACTCGAAAAATAATCCTGATACAGTTCGTGCAAAATCTCTTGAAGATTCACCAACACCATATTCAGTGGCCGACGCTGATCGAACGAAATCTGTTGATCAACTGCTGGTGCTCCGCAAGCAAATGATTGCTTTAGAGGGTCAGCTTATAGCTCCTGCAACTGAAGATATGGCGACTTACGCCGATTTCCTTACGGCTCCGAACACAGGACTCGCACGCCTGTTCCCACGCACCCAATCCGATAGCAATGCAAATGAACGTAAGCCACTTTTGGTTAGCGGTGGCGGATCTTACTACCAATTCAAAGGTAAAACTAATAACTACGGATACGGTAGCGACATTGAGTATTCGTTCTACAACAACAAACCACAATTTAGTGTCGGCTTTGCTGGGGTAGATTTCGGCTTCTACGCTCAACTTGGTAAGACAGATATTCGTCAGATCAACGAGAACAACCCTTCGGTCGCATTCGCACTCTCTTACCCTTCAGTAAATGGACAAGAAGAGCCAGCGTGGAGAGCAGAGCAAAGAAAATGGATGGATACGGGCGTTGTTAATGGCGGAGTTACTTTCAAGTATTCAACTGAAGCCGTTGTTGGAATGTCCTATGTCGTTCGCTCGGTCAACGAAAGTAGATATGACATCGTAGCGGTTTTGCAAGTCGTCCGTCGTGATCCTACAGATGGCAGCTTGATCATCGCTTGGAAACTCCTAAAAGAACTTGAAAAACCT
>CAYPZY010000448.1:0-2566 GCA_964415155.1 uncultured Bdellovibrionales bacterium | reverse complement strand
GAATTTTCAGGATTTGAATCAAGAAAAAAATAAATTTTACGGTACTTGTTATTTAATTTATTTTTAATGTAGAGCTGAATACCTCGTTCGGCTACCCAATCAAGTGTTGCACTATCGGTTTTCGCTTCGAGAATAACTAAGAGCTGATCAGCATTAGCTCTAAGAGACCCAAACAACACAATAACAGCAAAAAGTCTAATGACAGCGATTCGCATAGGCCGCGCCCTGAGAATAAATTTCTTTGATCAAGTTTAATTTTTCCTGGTCGTTATCTTTAGAGAAAGTCTTATAGAAACTTCCTAATTTTGGCGTTAGAACATCAACCATCCAATTCGCCATTCCTAAGTTTTTCATTCTTAAGGAAACCAAAAACGCCCCATAAAGATGATAAATCTTACTTACAGGAATCCACTTAGCTTCGACATCAGTACAACTGACATCTAGAAAGCGGGGGAGAACAACTTTTTCATTTAATCTGTCAATAAAGTCTATTCCGGTTTCATAAAAGCGATTTTTTAAACTCGCTCGGTATCCAATCTCTATATCGCGACCAGAAATCCACCAGTTTCTTTCAGCAGCATACAGATTATTTATCGCTTTAAATACTAACCAACCTTGGTGATGGCCATGTTTCAATATGACGGCCCTTACTAGATTAGTTTCTATGAGGTGATTGTGAGTTAACAAAGCAATAATCACCTGTTTAAGGTCCTCAGGAACTGTGTGATTTCGCAGGTAAAAAAACAGGGGGTTGAAAACCTTTAAGTCTCCCAATCTTTTTACGAGATTTAGTAAGTCGTCGCCATGCTTAAGATAGGCATTAACGGCAATCAAGTTAAAAGCATCGTAGCGGGGTCGTCCATTTTCCTCACCCTCGATAGGCTCTACGATATCTAAAAATTGAGGAATTCCTATATTGCTATTAAATGGCAAAATCTTTTTTTGAATATCCCGCCGGGTATTCGCGACTTTTTTGGAAATTTCTTTTATGAACTCGGAAAGAGTGATTTTACTATCGGGCTCTTGCAACTCCTTTAAAAAATCGTCGATGGTAGAAAAAGTCGGCGTCCCATCAAATTTTACGTATTCAATTGACGGTGTTTTGTAGCCCAAGCTTTTAAGTAGAATTAAAAAAATTTCTTCTAGACTCCGCTGAGTTCCAGGATGAGGTTCCCATATATGACGGCCAGGTTTTACAGTCACAACTTCGAACTGCGAATCTATTGGCTTTTCTAAGATGCGGGCTCCCGATTTGACCCAAGCGTAGGTGACATTGGTTTTTCGCGAAAGATCTTGCGCGATAAGGTTAAGATATATCTTGTCGTCTTTAATCGCGGACTCCCAACGATAACCGTTAGGAGCCACGAGATTTTCAGTGGTAACACGGGCCTGAACTATTTGACTGATGAAAATCAGTCCTAGCCATAGTCTCATAGCCCTTTACCTGACTAGTTATTTGAATCGGCGTTGTTAAGTTCTTCGATAAGAAGAACCGCTTCATTCAAGTCCAATCCGGCATCAACTAGTGTCTCAACTGTGATAACGTACTCACCACCATTTTTAACTGCTTTTTGGACTTCTTGGCGAAGAGCATCGAGCTCTGTGTATCCGTTGCTAGTGTATTTCTCTAAAATAACTAGAACTTGTTGAGAATTTTGTTTTCCAGCGAGACAAGCAGTCACGTCTGTATCTTTTGCCGAAGCCGAAGCGATCGCACAAGATAAAATTACCGAAAAAGCAACTAATAGGTTTTTCATATAAACTCCTTAAGTTTAATAATGGCGAATCGCTAAATGCAATAGAAGTGCCTGAGTGGATTGCATTTAAGTGGATTAGAATTTCAGACTTAGCTCAATTTAGGCACCTCTAGGCGAAAAAGAGGCCCACTTTCTACTACCTTGTGGCTACAGCCTTCGCCAAAAGCTCTATAAAACTCAGTTTTATAGCGGCACTAGAAGTGCACTGGCTGCGCGCAAATTATAAGGAGACTCCATGAAAACGTATTTGTTTGCTTTCGTTATTTTAGTCGCCAATTTGGCTTTAGCTGATCACCGCGATGATGACCGTCCAGGTCGTCACCCCCATAGCTACCGTGATTCAGATCACGAACATTACCGCGGTCACCGAAACCATAGGGACGATCACTGGCAGAAAAACCGCGAACGGTACCGCGAGGTCGTTGAGAGTTTGGTTTTAAATGAGGGTCGGGTAATTGGCTACACGCAACTTTCTGACGAAACATTTGATTACGATAACGTCGACGTCATTAATAAAGAAAACGTAGACGCTATTAAACTAAAAGTGACTGGTGATGATGCTCTCATTGGGACTTTAAGTGTAAAGTTCTGTGATGGTCCTCGTGAAACACAGACTATCATTGTGGATCAAAAAATTTCCGTTGGCTGGTCGACAGGCTGGTTTGACTTAAGAGGTAAAAATCGCTGTATTGATAGCTTTGCTGTCACTGGCAGAGGCGATCGCGGCCTCGATGAATCGATCGTTGTTCTTGTTGGAAAAAATCTTCCTGAGAATGATTTTGGTCATAATGGCTATAAGAAACGCTATC
>CAYPZY010000447.1:0-2575 GCA_964415155.1 uncultured Bdellovibrionales bacterium | reverse complement strand
TTCTTTTGTCCAACTACGACTATGAAAGGGCACATGATTTTTTGGCGAAAGCCTACACTCTTTATGAGAACAAGACTGAGCGGGGGGCGCTACTGTGTCAGTTAAGTATGGCCGACTGTCTTTTAAAAAGAGCCGATATTCAAGATGCGATTTCAATTGCTGAAACAGTCGCTCACGAAAGTAAATTTCCTTTAATAACAGCTATCGCTTGGCAAGCTCATGGTCAGTATTTGGCAGTGAAAGGAGATTTCAAAAATGCCTTGAGATCTCTTCAGCAGGCTGAAAAGCTTTTTCCTCAAGATGACAGTACCTATGATTTCGCACTCCTTTGCCGTTGGCTTGGCTACGTGTATGGAAAACTTTCCTCAAAGAAAAAATCCCGAGAGTACTTTAAGCGATCGACTAAAATTATTCTCGCTGCCAAATTTCGAGACGAGGTTTGGCTCGAAGATTATTTTCTAATGAAAGAGGTAGGTGTCATTTCTGCAGCTGAGGAGAAACTCTTGGATAATTATCCAAACGCCCGCAACCGGTTTTCTCCTGATCGCGCGGAGGCAAGACGGGTAGTAGGATCTAAGCAGTCGATGATTAGCATCAATCTGCTAGCCAACGAGTATAGCTCTAAAGGTAAAAACTATTTAGGTATTCCTATGGAACTTAAACTTTTGGCTTTACTGCGTTTGGCTTCTGATTGGGGAATAGATTTGGAGCGGTTGAAGTTTTTATTGTGGCCGGAGGACATTAGAAACTATATGTATCTGGAACAGCGAGTATTCCTGTTACTCCAACGATTGCGAAAGACTTACTCCGTCGACGTCTATGTTAAAGCCCGCCGTGTTTATCTCGCAAAGACCAATCTTAACAAGGTCAGTGTAGACCAAAAAAATGAAGTAAACTCTTTTCTTAGCACGCGAACCAAATTCACTGCTGAAGATGTAACGAACTACTATTGCCTCAAAAAATCCGCGCGAACGAATTATCTTAAAGCGTGGTGTGAACAAGGAAAAATCATGAGCCATGGAAAGGGCCGGGCAACTTACTACACAGTTCTTTTATGATGGCGGCTATGCGGACGTATTGCTTCATGTTGCTTAATGCAGTCGAGTTGCTTTTCAACCATCTGGTCAAAAACATAGAGGAGATTATCGTGGTCACGATTGGTTGGCTCCATCAAGTCGATGACTTTGTGGATCGCTTCAATCGTGGAGTAGCAATTGATGTGCGGTTGCTGCCGCACTCTAAAAGTCGACGGTGTATCAGGTGTAAAACAAACGCGCGGTAAGTGAATCAGGTTTTCACTTCGACGAATCATTTTCCCGGCGGTCGCCCAAGTGCCATCGATCACAAAAATCACTTCTGGTTTTTGTGATTGCGAGTTTTGATTTAGATTCATCGAGGTCGTACCCGGGTAGAGCACCACACTACGGTGATTGGCGACAATCTTATTTACCCGTGGGTTTTGTGAAAAATTCTCACCTTCGATTAGTTCTGAATTCTCTAAACAAAGGTGCGACATTCTGCCAGTGGCAATTCGCCGTTTGCGCTCAATCGGATGAATGAGAATCACAAACTTGGTCGTGGTAGAAAACTTTCGGATGTGTTGGCAGTAGCAACTAAACTGTGGCTGCATACAGGCCACACAAAGTTCGCGAAATTTCGGTTGTTGTTCACTGTAGTTTTGGCGCTGGCGATAGTATTGCTCGATGTCCATTTATACTATTGTAAAGCATGGCAATGCCCGCGGACTACTTTCGCAACTCAGATACGGTTTTTAGTCGAGTATTTGCTTTAAACAAATGGATGTGATTCAATTCTCCCATGACAAAACTCCTTTTTTTCGCCGTCTTGATTACCTCGTTTCAGATTCACGCTAGTATTGAAATGGCCATTACGGTCGACGACTTGCCTCGGCACGGGCCCATCTCAAGTGGGGTCACCCGCATGCAAATCACCCAAGATATGCTTAAAACTTTTAAAAAACATAACGTCACTGAAGTGTACGGCTTCGTGAATTTCAAAAAGGTCGAAGAGCAACCCGAGCTTCTAAATACTTTGGTGACCTGGAGAGAAGCGGGCTATCCTTTAGCCAACCATACTTACTCTCATCTGTATTTGCCGGATAACTCTCTCGAACGTTACCTTGAGGAAATTAAGCTGAATGAGCCACATCTTAATCGTTTAAATGGAGATAATGACTGGCACTGGTTTCGTTATCCCTTTCTTGTCGAAGGTGAAACGCAAGAGCGGCGTGATAGCATTCGCAAATTTTTGAAAGAACAAAACTACAAGATCGCCCAGGTTACAATTGATTTTGGCGATTGGGCTTTTAATGAACCCTATGTGCGTTGCAAAAACAAAAATGATCAGGCGAATATTCAATGGTTAAAGAAAACGTATCTACGAGTGGCGGCCGAACAAATCCACGTTATGCAAGAGCTAGGTTTTAAGATATTTAAGCGCAAGGATATCAAACACATTCTACTTTTACATATTGGCGAGTTTGGCGCCCTGATGTTGGATGCGGCCCTGGACCTAAGAACTGGAACATTTGAAAGTTGAGTCTTCTGGCGTCAAA
>CAYPZY010000446.1:0-2580 GCA_964415155.1 uncultured Bdellovibrionales bacterium | reverse complement strand
CTTCGGGGTCGGTGCTTTTCAAAAAGTTTAACGGGTAGTACAGACTGCCGGCGGACAGGGCGAACAGGCCCGAGATCAGCAACACAGCCGGCGTCTGGCGGTGCAGAGGCGGACGTTTCATGGAGGCGAAGATGGGGAAAAGTTGGAAACTATCAATTCACCTGCACCTCAATCCCAACAACCACCCCATCCTCCAACTCCACCTTTTCCCCGTTCAAGCCCTCCCCGTCCGGCGCCAGCACCAGATCCGTGGCCAGCACCTCGGACTTGATGTAGTCGCGGAAACGCTCGACGGCATCGAGAATGGCCGCGTGTTTTTCCAGGGTCACCGTGACGCGGTCGGTCACGTTGAAATCCTTGTCCTTGCGGATGTTCTGGATGCGGTTACAATTTCCGATTTCAATTTAACGCCTGAAAAAAATTTCATTATTCAATTTTTTTTAAGGCCGCAGAAACTATACGCTTGACAGGTTGGTTAACCTCCCAACCATAAAGCTTTCTTAAATCGCGCTCAAACATTCTTGTAATTTTCTTATTCATTGTAGCCACTCTGACAACCTTAAATCTAACAAAGGAAGATTTGTCATTAAAAAGAGTTTTAAAATTTTTTTGCAATTCATCATTATCAATCAGTTCACTCTTCTCTTTTAGCAATTTAAATATTGAAAGCAGTGCAGCCACCTTTTCATGTTTTTTCCCTGTCTTCAAATACTTCAGGTATTCTCTAAAATTCTTTTCTGAAGTATTTTTAAGAACTTCCGCTTCAACTTCTTTTCTTATTGCTTTATCTCTATTAATTATTTTTGAGGTTTTAACATAAAATGGGAATCTATCATCAGGTGCTATTAATTTACTATGTTTAACAGAGTATATCCTAATTTCAATTGACTGGGTTTCATTTGCAATAGCATTGTATATTTTTTCATTTTTAATTATTTTTTCAATATTCTCTTTTTCTTCGTAGTACACATATATGCTTCCCGAAATAAACTGGAGCATAGAATAACTTTTGTCTTTTCTCTCATTTTGAAACATACTTATAATCTCTCTCTGAATTCCTTTTGCTTTCAATTCTTCATCAATTGTTATATCCAGTGCAACCATGATATTACCATCTGTTGCAGTTTTCCAACCAGGTAAATCTTCTGCAGTAAGAACAATGTCTTCTGTTGAAATTTCATACTCGGTGTCATTAGCAACAATAGTTAATTTGCCTTTCTTCTCAATTTCGTCAATTTGTTCTTCGCTTAATAATGAAATTTGTAAAGCCGCCTGCTTCATATCCTTTCCAAGCCTTGCACCAAGAGTTTTAAAATTAGCTTTAGCGGATTTTTTTAACAATCCTGTTGAATCTGTTATATATTCTATACTCTCTACGTTCACTTCAGAGCAAATTAGATTCTTCACTGATTCAACGTCATTTTTGAAATCTTCGTCCAAAATAGGTAAGAGTATTTTTTTTAACTCTTGTCGAACTTGAATTTGTTCCTTTTTTCGGATACTTAACGCCAAAGAGCAAATACGTTGGGCATAATCCATACGTTTTTCTAATTGTGTTTGTACCATGGAAGGGTTAGGTAGGGGCAGGTCAGTCAAATGCACAGAGTCATGACGCAACGGTGTGTTTTTGGCTTTAGCCAAATCCTTAATGGAAGCTGTGAGGTTACGGTACATCCAATCGGTGAAGAATGGCGCTACCGGAGCCATGAGTTGGCTGGTAACCATCAGGCACTCGAAAAGGGTTTGATAGGCAGCTGTTTTGTCTACCAACTCTCCTTCCCAAGGGTTTAAGCCTTTTTCTTCATTATTAAGTGGAAATTTTAAGGCAACACCCTTCTTTCCAATTTTTTTGGACTGTAGTGATCCCCTTTTCCAGAAACGACGGCGGCTAAGTCGTACATACCAATTAGACAGGTGTTCATTTACGAATACCTCGATGGCGCGGCAGGCGCGGGTGACGTCGTAGTCGTCCATGGCCTCGTGGTAATCGGCTACCAGGCTGTAGAGTTTGGAGATGATCCAGCGGTCGAGTTCGGTGCGTTCCGGGTAAGGCATCACGTTGAATTCATCCATCCGGAAGCCGTCGAGGTTGGCATAGAGCGCGAAGAACTTGTAGGTATTGTACAGGGTGCCGAACAACTTGTTGCGCACTTCGATGATGCCGTTCGCGTCGAATTTCAGGTTGTCCCAGGGGTTGGCGTTGGACATCATGTACCAGCGCGTGGCGTCGGCGCCGTACTCCTCCAGCGTTTTGAAAGGGTCGACCACGTTGCCCTTGGACTTGGACATCTTGTTGCCGTCCTTGTCCAGCACCAGGCCGTTGGACACGACGTTTTTGAAGGCCACCGAGTCGTACACCATTACGGCGATGGCGTGCAGGGTGTAGAACCAGCCGCGGGTCTGGTCCACGCCTTCGGCGATGTAGTCGGCCGGGAAGTTATTTTTGAAAATCTCCTGATTTTCAAAGGGATAGTGCCACTGGGCATAGGGCATGGCCCCGGAGTCGAACCACACGTCGATGAGGTCCGTTTCGCGGCGCATGGTTTTGCCGGAAGGCGAAACCAGCACGATCTCGTCCAT
>CAYPZY010000445.1:0-2605 GCA_964415155.1 uncultured Bdellovibrionales bacterium | reverse complement strand
CTAGTGATCCTAAATCACCTTCAACTCCCTGAACTAAAACGTTGTCGTCTTCACTTTTGGTGTAATCAGAACGACTTGCTCGCGCCTTACCATTAATAACTTCTGTGAAGTAATCGAAAGTTCCTGAATCTGTTCCTGGTCCGTAGAGTTTTATTAATCTGTCGGGCCAAGCCGGGCGTAAATCTTTCCAAGTTTTTACCTTACTATCGGGCTTCCAAATTTCTTTTAGTTCCTCAACAGTTAAAAAGTCGATCCAGTTATTGTCTTTATTTACAACAATCGTGATTCCGTCATAAGCCACAGGAAACTCCAGATACTCTACCTGCTTTTTATTGGCGATATGGATTTCCTGAGGTTTGATCGAGCGGGAAGCGTTACAAATATCAATTTCGCCCGCCGTAAATTTTTTAAAACCGCCACCTGTTCCTGATACACCAACGGTCACTTTGACTTTTTGATTTACCTTGCCGAACTCTTCTGCGACGGCTTCAACTAAAGGGAAAACGGTACTTGAACCATCAATTCTAATGGTCATGTCTTGCTGCCGGCTTGGGCAAGCAGTGAGGAACGCTAAACTTAATATGGATATGGTAAAAATCGCTGTTTTCACTTTTAACTCCTAAGTTCAGCATAGAATTGTTAGAATTTGATTAGATCACTAATTATTTAGGAGTGTCAAAGTGAGGGCCGTCAGCCTCTGGGTTCGTGCTTAAGACTTCAACAGTTTAAAGTTTCGGAATCCATGCCTCCCAATCTTTGGGTGGACCTGATTCCAATATAAATCTACTGTAAGATTTTGCACGTGGCTCCGCTTCGTTCGGAGTTGCAAAGGCGATACCGCCTTTGATGAGAGATTCTAGTGAACTGATTTTCAGTTCCGATTTAAATAGTCCCAATTTTGCTTGGACGCCTACTTTTTTCCAAAACACTGTGTTATTGCGAATAAGTTTTCCATATTGTCGTTCAATGCTCACTTGAATTTCGACCCACTGGGACGCGCGATCCAAGCGCACACCAGACACGGCTCCTACTTTCAGACCACGGTAGGTGACGGAATCGCCGGGATTAATGGACTCAGTAATTCGTGAGCGTAAGATATAAGTAATGGTGCCGGCGGTGGTGTCATTGACATCGTCACCCGTTTTTCCTTGGAAGGCGAGGCGTGGTTCACCCTTGCCTGCTTCGATGCGAATGTAGGAGCCGCGAAAGATGGTCTCTAAGCCGCGAATTCCTTCGAAGTCTACTTGTGGTTGTACGATCCAAAACTGGGCGCCCTCAACAGCTAGCTTTTTAGCTTCGCGACTCAGACGTGCCGACACGACGACTTCTTTTGTTGTTGGGGAAAGGACCACCTTTTCAACCCTGCCAACGGTGATTCCGCGAAATCGCAGTGGAGTCTTTTGCGCTTCAACGTTGGAAGCATCGGGAAAAGTGATTTTAATCATTGGGCCGAGTCGTTGATAATAGTCGAAAGCTAACCAGCCGCAGAGGATGGCCGCAAGGCAAGGAAACATCCAAATGGCGATGGTATAGGCGGTACGTCTAATGCGATGGTTTTTCATTGTGAAACTCTTTCCATAAAAGGCGTGGATCAAAACTTGCCGAGGCAAGCATTGTAAAGATGACGACAAAAACAAACATAAGCGATCCAATTTCGGGTTGAACGGATGTCCAGGGTCCCAATTTCATGATCGCAACAAGTACTGCTAGCAAGAAAATATCCAGCATTGACCATCGTCCAATGCTTTCAATTAGCCGGTAGAGTTGGGTTTTTTCGTAAGCGTATTTACTGTTTTTTGCAGTCGCTGCCAAAAAAAACAAGGCAAGAAGTTTGAAGAAAGGAATTATAATGCTCGCGAGCAAAACAATAAAAGCGATAAAGTATGAGCCCGCTTCTACGAGTGATATAATTCCATCCCAAATCGTTGTACTGTTTTGTGAGCCGTAAAGTTCCATTGTCATAAATGGAAATAGATTAGCTGGCACATAGAAAATGAGCGCGGTTAGCGAAAACGAAATGGTTTTGCCAATCGATTTTGGTATCCACCGCGAAATCTCATGTTGGCAGCGGCCACACACGATATGCTTTCGCGGGCAATCATTACATTCGATAGCCAATCCGCATTGGTCACACAATATGTAAACGGGTCCATTTTGGACGTTCATTTTGCCCCACTTCAAATAGTAATTTTACATGCTCTCTAATTTAACGGTTCACAAGGCTACGGCTTGCAATGTTTGTACATAAAATTGCAAGGGGAGTGCCTAGTGGTGTTGTGTTCATTATGGTCGCGGAGAATTGGCGTTGTGTTGCTGCTGATGCTTTCCTACTGCCAGCGTGGCAGTGGGTACTGCTGACGATGCTCGGCTTTCCGACTGCCATCGTGGGTGCTGCTTTTACGACCGACCCTGTTCAGTTTTCCCCACTGCCATCGTGGCAGCGGCTGCTTGCTGGTGCTGGTATCTGTGGTTCCTGAGATGTTACTGCTGACGATGCTCAGGCTTTCCCACTGCCATCGTGGCAGCTCGTTGTCTTCCGACTTGTCTATTGTACCTTTGGCGATTATGCGCACCACATAGGGCTCTTAGATTTTCAACCGAGTTA
>CAYPZY010000444.1:0-2607 GCA_964415155.1 uncultured Bdellovibrionales bacterium | reverse complement strand
TACTGGTTGACAGTTTTAGGAGCAAGAGAGGCATTGAAAAAAGGATTTAAATCAGTATATTAACCACTTTGTAAAATTTGTAGTTTCGGAGTGGTAAAATGAAGATTAAGAGTTTTTCAAAGATAAAACATAGGATTCCAGTGCAATTAACGCAGAAAGAGTTCGATGAATTTATCTGCGGAGCCATTCCGAAACCAACGAGAGGACCCAAAGCGAAGGTCTCAAGGTATAAGGTGTTCAACTACATTCTCAAGCTACTTTACACGGGATGCCAATGGAAGGAACTCCCTATTGATTGTGATAAGAGTGGAAAGCCTGAGATTTCGCCAACCCGTGTGTTTAAACTCTTCAAGAAGTGGCTGCACAATGGATTCTTTGAGAAGATCTTTGGTGAGTCTGTTCAACGTCTTTTGGAAGAACGGCGGCTCGATACCAGCGTCATTCATGGGGATGGAACAACGACTGCAGGGAAAAAGGGAGGAGACACAATAGGACGCAATGGCCACAAAAAAATCAAGGGGGAGAAGGTTGTCGCTTTTGTAGATAGATTATGTAACGTCCTCTGTCCTTTTACAACAGCTGCAGGGAACGTTAGTGAAATGACCTTGTTGCCACAAGCCTTAGAAGACCTAAAAGGCTTTTGCAAAAAGATAGGACTATCTTTGAAAGGCGTCATCGCTAGCTTTGATTCTGGGTACGATAGCAAGTTCAATCGAAAAAGACTCTTTAATGCCGGACTGATTCCCAACATCAAAGAAAACCGCAGAGGCCGGAAGAAGCTCAAGCGGGGGCGTAAACGTCTCTACAGCGAAGAAATCTTCCAAGAGCGCTTCAAAACCGTTGAACGAGTTTTTGCTTGGGAAGATAAGTTCAAGCGTCTTTTGATCAGATTCGAAAGAATTAGCTTTCATCATTTTGGACTGAAGCTTTTAGCTTACACGATGATTAACCTGCGACATTTTTGTATGTAAAGCCAAGCATTTCCGAAGCTTCTGCGGAACTTCCAAGGTTCACAGAATGCTTCCGCTCGCAAAAAAACAGACAATCCTGGCTTTTTCTCAAAAAATTCCGTTCTAAATCCTCCAACACGGCCTCTACAAACTTTCTCTCGTAGAAAATTCTTTTTCTTATCACTCCCTATTCCTCGAAACTGTCAACCAGTAGATTGTCAAATGTTGTGTATGAGGAGGTTAAGCAGCGCACTTTTGAAGGTCCTCAGTTTTAAGTTTGACAAAGTCATTTTCTTTGACGATGGCAACCCCATTTTTAAAATTAATTCCACGAATGACGTCAGCAATGTGCTGAGGCCCTCGAAGACGCATCCAACGCTGGCTTGCTGACTCGATAAGCTTAAATGTCATAGACTCTCCCGTCTCTAAGGAAAGACATCCCTTTGTTTTTTCAGTCCTGAGACGGACCGTTGCAAAGACTGATTCTATCGGATTGGTCGTTCGAATGTGATGCCAATGAGCCGCCGGAAAATCATAAAATGTTAGCAAAGAGTCACGATCCTTGATTAGGCAGTCTGTCGCTTTAGGATGTTTATCCTCATATGTTGTTACGAATTTATCAAAGGACTTGTTTGCATCCTCTTTTGTTTCAGCTCCCCAAATTTCATGAATCATGGTCTTTGCTCGAGGCTGAAGTTTTTTGGGCAATTTATTGAGAACATTAGCCGTTTTATGAACCCAACATCGCTGCCTTCTGGACTTGCCATAAATTTTATGGAGGGCTTTCCAGAAACCTAAGGCTCCATCTCCAATAGAAAGATCAGGGCCTTTCTCTAAACCTCGAGCTTTCAAATCAAGCAAAAGCTCCTTCCAGGATAATTCGCTTTCTCTAAAACCACCCTTTAAGGCTACCAGCTCTTTCTTGCCCATTTCATCTGCCCCAATAATCACTAACATGCATTGCTTCTGTTCTAAGCGGGCCTCAAGATAAATCCCGTCCACCCAAAAATACACATACCGTTTCTTGGTGAGAGTCCTCTTATTCCATGCTTTTAAATCCTGAACCCATACTTCTTTCAACCGGCAAATTGATGATGCGGATAACCCTGAAGCTTGGGGCCCTAAAAGACTTGATAGAGCTTCTTGAAAGTCCCCACTCGAAAGTCCCTTCAAATAAAGCCACGGCAATAGCTCTTCCATACTCTTGGTTCGCTTCAGATAGGGCGGAAGTAAAGAAGAAGTGAACTTAATCCCCTGGCCACTCCGATCCCGTGTCCGCGGAACTTGGATTGGAATATCGCCCAGCCCTGTCTGCAACTCCCTCTCCGGAAGGTATCCATTACGAACCACTTGACGATGCCCTTGGGCATTTTGTAAATCAGAATATTGAGCTAAAAATTCAGTCACTTCCATTTCTATAGCTTGTTTGAGCAAAGTCTGTGCCCCTTTCTTTAACACTTCTGTTAATGCATCGCTTACAGAAATGTTTGCTTCCGGAAAGGGTATTACTGTATTCTTTTTCATGGCGTATCTCCTTTGTTCTTTTTAACCAAAAAGATACGCTACCTTCACCCTTTCATACACAACTTTTGGTTATAGCCCCAACCAATCCCATTGAGAGCACTTTTGCAACGGTGAGGCATCGAACTAAACGGTC
>CAYPZY010000443.1:0-2610 GCA_964415155.1 uncultured Bdellovibrionales bacterium | reverse complement strand
CAGGTGCAGATGGTTTGCTTGTAGAAGTTCATCCTGATCCCGACAAAGCATTGTCTGATGGTTTTCAAACATTGAATCTCAATCAGTTTGGTCATCTTGTCGAAAAGCTTCAAAATATTCTCAACGTTATCAACCGTCCCTTGCATCGGCAGGTCTAAAATGGCTGAGTCACCGAACGCAGATATTATTAGAAAAATGTTCAGCTCGATTGCGTCCGGCTATGACCTTGCTAACACGGTTTTGTCGGCGGGAATTCACCATCGTTGGCGCAAAGATTTGGTAGCGTGGAGTGAGCCACAACTTGGCTTTCGTGTTTTAGATTGCGCGACTGGCACCGGTGATCTGGCTTTTGAATTTAAAAAAGCTGTCGGTGTCACGGGTCAAGTAACAGCCACAGATTTTTGCAAAGAGATGTTGCAAGTGGCTGAACAAAAATCGAAGAAGAAATCTTTACCGTTAATTTTAGAACTTGCCGACGCCACTCGTTTGCAATATCCCGACAGCACTTTTGATATCGCCAGCATAGGTTTTGGCATTCGCAACGTAAACAACATTGAAAAAGCATTAAATGAAATGGCCCGCGTTGTGCGACCCGGTGGCAAATTAATGATCTTAGAATTTGGCCAACCGTCTATTCCCGTCATCAAGCAAGCTTATCGCTTTTATTCAGAATATGTTTTACCGCAAATTGGCGGGGTGATTACTGGCCAGCCATCGGCCTATAAATATTTGCAGCGCTCCTCCTCCTCTTTCCCTTGTGGCCAAGATTTTATCGACTTAATGAAAAAAACTCTTCGCTTTGAAACTTGCGAGTATCGATCGTTAAGTGGCGGGATCGCCTATTTGTATCGTAGCGTTGTTGCTCCTCGACTCTACAATTAGTTTTTTCTGTTTATGACATTTAGATTTTTTGAATTCATCGTACTTCTTATATTTTTTACGCTGCTCATTTCTCGCGGCCGCCGTAAGCCGCGCAAGAAACAGCCTTTATATATTTTAGATGAAAAGCCGCTCATCGATGACGAACAACTATTACGTCTTGCCGAAGAAAGTGTCGCCGCTCCAGAAAATGGGATGATCAACATCAAAACATTCAGTTCCGAAAAAGGGTATAGCCAAAGTGATTTGGTGGAATTTGTTTTGCTGCTCCAATCAAAGCGCATTTTAGCGTCATACACATCATCTGTCGGCGGTCGTGGCCTTACCAACTACAACTTATGGGTGCCGGCAAAGGATATCGAAGAGGCCGTCGCTATTTTGAATGAACGCTTGCGGGACTAACCGCTTGACGCTTAAAGAGAAGCGCATTTGAATTTACGAGATTGTTATCATTGATAATCGTTTCCGTCGAGTAGATCGTAATCGCTGCTTTTTTTTCTGCTGAAACATTTTGATTCGGGTTTATACAAGATTTATCGGGAAAAGTTCCGCATTGCAGCTGCTCTTTGGCCAATATGCCTTTGTTGTCATACCACTGGAGCTGGATCGTTCCATTTGTGGTGTTGACGTCGGTAACTTGAAAGCCAATTCTTCCTTTGTAAACATAGAGAGCTGCTTGATCGATAACCTTTAGATAATCGTAAGACCGAAGTGAGGTAGTGAAATCTGGTTTAGTTGTAACTATAGAAATCCCAAACGATTCGAATAGAGGCCGATTATAACGTATGACACTTTTCCAACTATTAAACACATTGTTATCTTTGCTAGCGGATTCAATTCCTTGCGTAGTTGAAGTAGCACTGATGTACCCCAATGCGATATCAGTACCTTCGAGAATCACGGGCCCGCCACTATTCCCATGCTCGGTGCTACACGTGTGTAAGACCCATTCGTCCACGTCGTCACCGATCTTTTGAAACTCACTCATGTTCGTCAGGGAATATTTTTGAATGGGCGTTGGCAAAGCTGATACCCAGCAATTACGACTGACCAATAGACTATCATTTTGATTGAACTCATCGCCGGGAAATCCAGGAACGTATATGCGCGTGCTCTTTTCTACATCAAAATCAGCGAGTGCAAGTGGCTTCACCTCAGGTAACGCCTGGTCGTCAAACCAGACTTCAATGAGGACCGCTTCGGAGTCATGTTTTGACAGAAGAACATTTCCACATTCGCCAATTTTTCCACCCGCTGCGATATAATTATAACTTCTACAACGCTCTTTAGAAATTTCTTCTTTACCAAAACAATGAGCCGCGAGACTTACGATAAACATATTTTTTGAATTTTTAACGAAAGCGCCTGTGCACCTGGTTTTATTTGTATTTACTGGGACCATCTTGACGATGGATTTTTCTTCGTTACTAAAAGGGCGGCCTCTAAAAGATTGGTTTAATAAACTGACTTTGTGCGCGTAGGTTTGCAGCGGATTTTCGCCAAACATATTGAAGGATTGACTGAACCCAATACTCATAAACGACAACAAGAAAACAATGGCTTTCATAGCAAACTCTTCATGTGCACTTACCATTCCAAACAGGCCTTCGATTCCTTCCTTTTTAGACTGAAATCACTGTCAAAAAAATTAACAGCTCGACCAAAAATGGCATCTAACCTGTTTCTATCTCAAATTTGTGTAAGTAATTGATCAGTCGTTTTGATGTACCG
>CAYPZY010000442.1:0-2627 GCA_964415155.1 uncultured Bdellovibrionales bacterium | reverse complement strand
CTGTGTGAACGATCGAGCTGCTGCCTACAGTAGTAGCTCTCGCTCGAATCGTATTTACCCGGGAGTGCAGTTCCTGTTTGGGCCCTGCCTTGCTTTTTACAGTGATTTAGAGGCTGCAAGTTATGAAGCGGGGTTAATGAAGTCCTTAGTTCCACAAATGTTTGCAGGTGTTGTTCCTTCAGCGCGCATGGATTATGGCGGTTGGGATAAAGTTCTATCCAAGTTAGCGCTACAAGCTTTAGAGAGCGACAAAGATATTCGTCATGAAATTGATCCGATGAGTTCGACCGTGATTGTAGCGGTTGTCAGCGAGAATTTAAATTCTTTAAAGCGTGAACTCAGTACCTTTAAAAACATGAATGCCTATAGAGAGGATATCTATCAGATGGGTTTGCGTTGGGCCTTTTCTGGCGAAGCAGTGAATGCCTCACGCATTAGTTACATTATTTCGGCCGTAGACAACGCCATCGATACCTTTCAAAGCTCCTCTTTAAGGCTGTTGGCTGACCTTAGTCAAAAACCGCAAATGTATGAGGAAGATTTAGCTTTTGCGAAAAATATCGATAGAGCTTACAAGGACGAGGCTTTAAAAGCTCTTAATTTGTCGCGAGAAATTGGCTATTCCGATTTTAAAAGCGAGGTATTTGATCGTACCCTTCAAGTAAAAACGTCTGTAAGCGAGTTTCAAAAATGGTCGCATAATTTTGCTGGTATCAAAGGCCAAATCAGCAAATATGGAAATCTTGGTACAATAAAAAATGAACTCATTGGTCTTTCATTGAAGTGGCTTAAGTCTGGCGAAGTGACTCTGGAAAGTTTAGGAACTGTGTATGCAGCACTTAACAATGTTGCTGTGCCCTTTGAGGCGAGCACGAAAGAGCTTGTTCAAGCTTTGTCACAATCGTTAGGTAATAATAAGTCCACTCTAGAATTTGCAGCAGCGATCGGCCAAGAATATAAGCAGTTGGCAAATTCCATTCGTGTTAATTCGCGAGCAGCAGGTTATGAAAGTTGGGGCGAGTCGTTTTTCCGAAGCATCTTACAAAAACGTCCCTCCCTTGAGCAATTGCAAAAATGGCATGAAATGTGGACAGCCGCCATGGCATTTTCAGCACGTGAAAAAATACGTACCAGAGATGAATTTGGCTCTAGCAATGATTGGAATTTAAAAAAGGTGTTAGATATAGCCATCGAAGAGTCTTGGTCTGGAGCTGACTTTGGCGCTTTAGAAGTCATAGCAGAAGTGGCAAGATATAAAAACACTTGCGACCGCTACCAGGGTTATAGTTCACTTGCCGATTGTGGCGGTCTTCGTCTTTTCAGTCGCAAACCTGGGATGTTTTTTGATCCTGCCCGTAACGGTCGCTATGCGCCACTAGCTAAAGATTTTTCAAATTCACTTCGTCAGTTAAGTGATTTTAGCTGGACGACTCTACGTTGGGATCTTGTGGGAACCTTCTTTGGTTCCTTTGAACCAATGTGGTCAAAATGTGATCAAGGCGCCTTTGAGCAAAAAGCGACTAGCTTGCGTGGTCAGTTAAATGCCATTGTTCGCGAATCAGATCAGATGAAAAAGTGGGATTTAGAAAAGCAGATTAAAGAGACATTGCGAGATTGTGGACGCTAGTCCATTAGACGGGCGTTCAGAGCTACCTTTGAGCGCTCAGGTGAGGTTTATCTTTTCAACTCTAACAACCGCTTTGCCATCTCTGAAAACCCCGTACCGCCGCGACCTTCGCAAACAAAACGCGGTGGGTGTTTCAGTAAAGACTGAAACTCTTCAATGTTGGCAACCGCTACCGAATTTTCAAAGAATTCAAACATAGGCTCATCGTTAGGTGAGTCACCGATAAACAGTGCTGACGAATTATCAGTGCGTAAATCAACATTCCATTCGCGCTTAAGTAAACGCAAACATGTCGATAATTTATTAAATTTACCGAACCAACCGTTGACGTGAATGGAACTGATTTTTGCTTGCGCTCCGTGCGCAACAAAAATATCCCGAATCATCTCGGCACGAGCCAATCCTAAGGGTTTTACGTCTTCGCAGATATCAATTGCTAGATCAAAGAGCCGACAAAACTGATCAGAAGCGATGCGTGAACCGCGAATTTTCTTAAGAACCTGTCGACCAATGCGATCTAATTTCACACGTGAGCGGCGTCTTACTTCTGTGGAGGCCGCAAAAAATCTGAGCATTTTTTTATTATGATATCTAAAATAGAGGCCACCGTTTTCCCCGACGACGGCCCCGACTGGCCAAAGGCGAGCGATCATTTCACACCAACCGGCTGGGCGACCAGTGACGGGAATTACCACAAAACCGGCGTCGTGAAGTTGCCAAAGAGCTGAGTAGGCTTGCGCACCTAACTGTCCTGAATCAGTTAGGGTATCGTCGATATCAGTAAAGACAAAACGGACCTTTCGCGAACTAAAATTTGAAAACTTCATCATACAAAATTCACTAGTGAGTGGTGAGGTGCATTATTATTAAAGACTAAATCTCATCAGAATTTACTTGCAAGCAAAAAGGATTAGCTTGATTTTTAAATAAGTAGATATTTTAATTTATTACCTTTGGCTAGGAATATGGCAAAAACTGTAGCGGGAAAAAAATTGGTAAT
>CAYPZY010000441.1:0-2631 GCA_964415155.1 uncultured Bdellovibrionales bacterium | reverse complement strand
CATCGTAAAGCAATCCAGCAGCCAGCGCAAAAGCCACAACGGCTAAAGCGATGATTCCTCGATCAATTAGCGATGTCTTCCTTAAAGTCTTCAGACAATACCCCTTAACTATTCTCTATCGTAATTCTTAGCTTTAGACTCTTTAGTCTTTGGTCGAGTTTCTAAAAAAAACTAGACTATGTCCTACCCCTCACTTATGCCGATAAATTCGAGGTAATGAATTCAAGAAAGCTTGGTCTATCTATAAAATACAAGTTACTTCTCGTTCTCACGGGTTTGCCACTGGTGACTCTTTCGCTTTATCTTTGGTTAGCAACCAGCCTGTTTGAAAAAGATAAAATGGCATATATTTATGACTCTGGCGTCACACTAAGCAGGACAGTTGCTTCACAAATACACTCTGAACTTGTTGGAATGACCGATGCGCTTTTGCCAATCCTCACACAATATGACCCGCTCGTGGGAAAACTTAAAGATGAGGCCAACAATATTTTCAAAAAGCAAAAGAAAGTTCTATTTGTATCTTTTTATCGCAACATCAATGGCAATTTCGAAAAAACCGTTCGGTTAAGCAAGGGTGAAAGCTACGATCAACACGTCGCCACTCAATCAAAAATGCTTTCTGTACTGTTAAAGGAAGCCATCACTCAGGGGATTGTCGTTCGACCACTCCCCGGTGAGCCATCCATTTTTATGATGGCGGTCTCTGACAGTCAGAAAATAAATACGACACCGCCAATTGAAGGCGTTAGCGATATCAAAGAAACTAAGTCCAACACCGTGATTTTCTTTCTAGGCTACTCCACCCAAATTCAGGATGTGCTGAATAGTTCTTCCACTTTTATGAGTTACCTCGTCGATAACCAAGGATCTCTTTATTTGCGCCCCACCAAGGACCGATTGTTGGACACTTCTGAAATGTCATTAAACTACTTCTTCGAACCACGCTGGGCAGAGGTTCCCGAGGGAACAGCTGAATACGGTCAGTCTCGTGAAAATGCCATTCTTGCTTCGTTCGCTAAAGTTGGAATCGGTGATCTAAAAGTTATCTCTATTATTCGCAAAGAGTCTGCGCTAAGCGCTGGCAAAGAACTTCTCATTAAGTCTCTCTATTGTTTTGTCATGCTCTTTGCCGCGACTGTTCTTTTGAGCATTTTCGCCTCGGGCGGCCTCACCTCCACTATCAGCGAGCTGTATCAGGCAACAAAAGAAGTTGCTGACGGCAAATTCGATATTCACCTGGCTGTTCGTTCTACTGATGAAGTTGGTGGTTTAACGGAGAGTTTTAATCACATGGCTAAAGAAGTGTCGCGCCTTCTCCAAGAATCAGCTGAGAAAGCGCGAATGGCGAGCGAGCTGGAAACAGCAAAAACAGTTCAGGAAACTCTTTTTCCTGCAAAAGCTGCACGTTTCGGCGGTGTCGAAATCTCCGGTTACTATCAACCCGCCAGCGAATGCGGCGGCGATTGGTGGCATTATTGCGAAATCGGAAATTTCGTTTTCCTATGGATCGGCGATGCTACAGGCCACGGCGCTCCCGCCGCCCTTATCACAAGCGCCGCACGCTCGGCAGCGTCTATCATTGAAATTCTCAAAGATGTAAACCCATCGCAAGCGTTACAAATCATCAACACTGCCATTCACAGTACATCTAAAGGCAAAATGATGATGACATTTTTTATTGCCGCCATCGACAAAACCAGTGGTGACCTCTTTTACGCAAATGCTAGCCACGAATTCCCCTTCATCTTGCGCAACAAACGTCCCTTAGAAAAAGCCGATCTTGAAATGTTAGATACCGTAAATGGTCCTCGCTTGGGCCATAGCATTGACTCCGTTTACCCCGAGGGACGCACCAAATTAAATCCAGGCGACATCGTTCTGTTTTACACTGACGGCATTCCCGAGTTAAAAGGAAAAGAGGGCAAAAACTTTGGCGAACGCCGCTACGTAAAAGCACTCATGGAAGCTACCCAAAAGGAAGTTCTCGATGACATGGTTCTAACTATTCACGAACGCATCGAAGAATTTCGACAAAACTCCCCTCTCGAAGATGACGTCACATTCTTCGCAGTTCGTTTTAACGGCGCCGTCGACTCCTCTCCTGTCGACGACGACAAAACGTTAGCTACCCTTGAAGATCCTTCAGCCGCTTAATTTTTTTTAATTTTGGCGCGGGCTTTGTGGTCGCGGAGGTTTGGGACGTGAGCCTGGGCGTGGGCGCGTGGGTGTGACGCGGGAGCGGGAGCGTGAGTGTGGGTGTGGGCGTGGGAGCGTGAGCGTGGGTGCGGGTATGGGCGTGGATGTGGGCGTGGGAGCGATAAGCATGATTGACGTTCACCGAATCAATGTTCCAACACCGAATCAACGTTCCAACACCGAATCAACGTTCCAACACCGAATCAACGCTCCAACACCAAATCGGCGCTCCAACACCGAATCAATGCTGCAACACCGAATCAATACTCCACCGCCAAATCAAGATCTGAATCTACGACAAATCTCGAACCAACCACGAGACAGAATCTCCGACAAAACCCGACCAATCACAAAATTTTTTTGCCAGCCACTTTGGAACTAAAACAGTAAAACAAACGGTTGCAAACTAAAAACATCTCCAGCGCCAAATCA
>CAYPZY010000440.1:0-2635 GCA_964415155.1 uncultured Bdellovibrionales bacterium | reverse complement strand
TGAAAATGTCAAAATCCAAATGGAGCGCGCTGAGCGATCGGGAGAACTCGAAAGAGCTGCCGAGCTTAAGTATGGCAAGCTTCCCAATCTCGAAAAAAGTCTAAAGAAACTCGAAGAAGAAGTCAGTAGTCGTCACGTCGATCATAAAATGCTTCGTGAAGAGGTCGGGCCCGAAGAGATCGCTGAAGTCGTTGGTAAATGGACAGGAATTCCTGTCGCCAAAATGTTGCAGAAGGAAAGTGAAAGATTGCTTCACATGGAAGAAAATCTAAAAGAGCGGGTGATTGGGCAAGATCAGGCTCTAAAGATTGTCGCCAATGCAGTTCGCCGAGCGCGGGCGGAAATTTCTGATCCCAATCGGCCGATGGGAAGTTTTATTTTCTTGGGTCCTACGGGTGTCGGTAAAACTGAGACCGTAAAAGCTTTGGCTGAATTTCTCTTTGACACTGACTCTGCAACTGTTCGGATTGATATGAGCGAGTACATGGAAAAGCATTCGGTATCGCGTTTGATCGGCGCGCCTCCCGGTTATGTCGGTTACGAAGAGGGTGGTCAGCTTACCGAGCAAGTTCGCCGGCGTCCTTATAGCATCGTTCTATTAGATGAGATTGAAAAAGCTCACAGTGACGTTTTTAACGTGCTCTTACAGGTTTTGGATGAAGGGCGTTTGACGGACGGCCAAGGTCGCACTGTTGACTTTCGCAATACCATCATTGTTATGACTTCAAACATCGCCTCTGACATTATCGCTGATGACAAGAAATCAGAAAAGGAAAAAAAGGAGCTTATCCAGCAGACCATGCGTCAGTATTTTAGGCCCGAATTTATCAATCGGGTTGATGATATCATCACCTTTAATTCATTACGAAAAGAACAAATTGCTGACATTGTGAAAATCCAACTCAGAGACGTTAGTCAGCGTATGAGCGATCGAAAAATCACTATCGATTTTGACGAGAAGGCCATTTCTTATCTCAGCCATCGTGGTTACGACCCCATTTATGGTGCTAGACCTTTAAAAAGGGTGATTCAAACTGATCTGCTTGATCCACTGGCCAAGTTTATAATCGCTGGAGAGCTGCAACCTGGGGCAAAAGTGAATATATCAGCCACGGATCTCAATTTAGATATAAAAATTGCTTAATACCACCGCCGTTATTGCCGAGTAAAAAGTGATGAAAGACGGCGGTGCTGCGTCTCAACTAGAGACACATTTTAATTCTACAGAGGTTGAATCCATCTACGCTATGGCGGAAAAACTCACTGGCACTTGTCAGTCGGGTAAATATCGCAAAAATATTCTCGTCAACAACGTCAGGCGCAGAATGGATGCTAACAGCATTTTTAACCTCGACGATTATTTTAGGCTAGTCGAAAAAAGCCACGAGGAAAAAAATCACTTTATTTCGGCGTTAACTATTCATACGACAAGTTGGTTTAGGGAACCACTGCAGTATGAAATTCTCGAGCGTCGAATCGTTGATAACATTAGACTTTATCGCAACCAAAGTTTGCGTGTTTTGTGCGGCGCTTGTTCGACTGGAGAGGAAGTTTACTCCTTTGCCTTAGTGTTGGAAAAACTTCGCTACTTTTATCACGGCTTTGACTATCAAATTGTGGGTTCAGATGTGGATCCTGTGAGTGTTGGTACTGCAACGCGAGCTATTTACAACATGGAGAATGGCTTTAAAGATATTCCCGAGCCTTACCGCAAATTTCTAATGACAGGCACGGGAAAAACCGCGGGCCAATTCACGCTAACCAAAGCGATTAGGGATCGTTGTTCTTTCAAAGTCAAAAATCTATTAGACTTTGCTGAAAGTGATCCAAAAAAATTCGATGTGACCATCTGTCGAAATGTCTTGATCTATTTCAAACCAGAAGAAGCCACCAACATTGTTAAAAATCTTGTTTTTCAAACGGCTGACAACGGCATGCTGATCCTCGGTACCAGTGAGGCCTTTCTGGCCAAAGATCTCTCGTTGGTGAATTTAGGACAGACGTGCTATGTGCAAAAAGGTCAGGAAAAGCTAACTAACAAAGATAAATTGCGCCGCGTTCTAATTGTCGAAGATGCCGCCATTGATCGTGCCATCATGAAAAGGCAATTTGAGAAATTTGGTTTCGAAGTTCTTTGCGCTGAGACCACTGCTGAGGCCGATAAGATTCTAAACGAAATCAAAATTGATATCATCACGCTTGATCTCCATTTACCTGAACAAAGCGGTCACGATTGGTTACTTCGTCAACGTGAAAAAGGTATGAAAACCCCCGTGGTTATAATTAGCGCCGCTTCACCTCATGAGGCGCAAAAGGTTTTGGATCTCTTAGGCAACGGTGCGCAGGATTATTTTAACAAGAATGAGTTACGGAAGAATGCGCCCGAACTTGTCGAACGTTTAGAGGCGATAATTCATGAATCGATCAAAACGGGTGGTAGACATCAACCCAAGGTTTTATCCACCAAAAAGGTCAGCGAAAAAAAACGTCCAAATTTAATTTTGATTGGTGCTAGCACCGGGGGTACTGAAGCTTTGGTTGATGTGCTTCCTAATATGCCAAAAGACTCGCCGCCGATCCTAGTTGTTCAACACATTGCTGCTCAGTTTGCCAAGGCCTTCTATGAGCGTCTGGG
>CAYPZY010000439.1:0-2635 GCA_964415155.1 uncultured Bdellovibrionales bacterium | reverse complement strand
GAACCTCATTGAACGCACGGTAGCACTTGAAGCCGGTGCGGAAATTTTGCCAGAGAGTCTTCCTCCTTATGTGAATACTCCGTCTGGTCGTAAAATGGCTTCTAGTCATGAAATCCAGATCACTGATGAGGGTATTGATTTAGATAAAGTGATGGGCCAAATTGAAAAGGAACTGTTAGTTAAAGCTATTCATGCCGCTGGTGGAATCAAAAAGAAAGCCGCAAAATTGCTTGGAATCACGTTCCGTTCTATGCGCTATCGCGTGGAGAAGTATGGTCTCGGAGTCATCGGAGATGACGAGCTTGATGATGAATAAGTCATGAAGTCATGAAGAGTCGACAAAGCACCTTGGCTTAAACCAAGGTGCTTTTTTTTTGCTACTGCTGAACGCGGGTTAGCGTCGCTTGCCCCTGAGGAATTCTAAGTGTGAGATGAGTTGGGGTAACTTCGAAAGTAGCGCTCGCGGGATTTAGCGCGAGTTTACATTCGCGACCCGCTACTGATTCCGCTTTATTAATTGGCGCTAAGATAGAATACTGATTTCCTGAAATTTTTGAGGGTACGTCGACACGAATTATCGCCTTCTCCTTGCCGACTTCGCAGGAAAACGCCACATGCGTGATACTTTCTTCGATGCCTAATTGCACGGTGTAACGAACACCGGCGAAGTCCTGGCTAATGTGCCATAGTCCAATGATACTTGCTGTATTGGCGTAGCCTATTGCTGAAATAACGAGACCGAGAACGACGGCAAAAACCGTTTTTTTGTTGAACACTTTATCCTCCTTTAGATATTGATTACGTAACTGATTATTGATAATCCTTTTTTATACACACACTAGGACCACGTAGCTCAGTTGGATAGAGCACTAGTTTCCTAAACTGGGGGTCGCAGGTTCAATCCCTGCCGTGGTCACCATGTCCCCTCGCTCCCTATTCAAGATTCACTCCAGAGAAAAAAAATGCTCACGTCAGCTGTAACCGTCTTGTGAATGTTCTTTTGTATTTTTTGACCCACAACCTCGAGGCAATTGGACACGCGACAATCTAGCTCGTGATTTGGGAGTTCTGCCCCGCTTAGATTCTAATTGTATTTTGCCGAGAGGTAATCGACGATGCATCTGATATTAACTTTGGGAAAGGATGCATCCATGAAAAAAATCTTATTAGTTCTAGCTATGGCGTTGGCAGCATGTTCTCGACCAACTCCGGGGCCAGAAAAAATTGAATTACCGAGTGCTGATAAAGCCAAAGAGCTACAAAGACGCTTTTCCGTTCAATGTAAGGAAAAAGGTGGTTGTCCTGCATCTGTGGGAATGTTGGTGTTTGCAAAAGATCAAGCAGTGGGTGTCTGTACAGTTTCAGTAGCTGGTGAGAATTTAATTATGACAAACCGTCATTGTGTTCAGGATGTGGCCAATACTCCCGGCCAATCATGCAGTGGTGATATTGTTTTTAAATTTCCAGAAAGTGATGGCTATCCGGAACAAACTGTTGATTGTGATAAACTTGTTAGTATAAGTCATGAACTTGACGGCGCTAAAGAGCGCCAGGACTACGCTTTTTTGAGAACAGCAAAAAATATTGGAAGGCCAAAAGTTTCTCTCTCTACTCAAGGTTTTCCCAACAACGAGTATTTTACGATTGTCAGAATGACTCCGTTTACGAGAGAAGGTTATGGCAGCATTTCGAAATTAAAATGTAAAGCAGCGCAAGGCACAGTGGTCACGCCACTTTACTCAAGTGATCACAGCCCCATCGTGCATTTTTCTAACTGTGATGTGGTCTCAGGTAACAGCGGTTCTCCTGTCTTCGACAGCTCAGGTAGCGTACGTGGAATCGTGAGTCAGGGGGTCAACAAGAAAGCTCTGGCTGCGGCAGGGATGACGGACATTAAACCGTTTGGCCGCGGCGTGAATCTTTCGTGCATGAAAGTACCTGAAGTAAATTTGAACTCTGGTCGCTTACATCAAGACTGTATTGATCTTGCGGATACCAACCAGGTGGCACAGGCGACAGAACGTGCGCAAAATAAAATTCTTGATAAAGAACGAATTGCGGGCGACGTCGCGAAAAACATTGAAGCGCTTGAACGCTCTAGTAATAATTTCTTGAAATGGAATGTCGATATTAAGAAACGCGAAAAGATAGGTGATGATCGTGTTTATGCGACGATTAATTTTATACCCTCATGCGTTTACGCTTCTGACAATAATCGTCCTTGGTTAAATCGGTATCGATCGGGGTCGTCTTACCTGGATCGCGCTCGCTTCTCCTACGGAGATGTTTCACTTCAGTGGATTATGAAAGTTGATCTGGATGATGATTATCGTTTGACCTGGAAAATGGATCACGCGACTCGAACCTACAATATGGACTTTTCGCCTGCCAATTATGCTACTTCGGGACGTTGTGATTTGTCTATTTCTGACGGTGCTTCTTATCAAAACGCCTATTCTCTAGCGACGTGCACTGGCGTCGATGTCAATGCCATCAATCAGCGTTTTGCGAGTCAACCGTAAATAAAAGATACGACGGATTTAGATGAGGAGTAAACTCATCTAAATCCCGCGTTCGTCTAATAAGATTCGAGCTTTTTACCTTCCATTTGCGAATGAGTTTCTGGGAACTGAGG
>CAYPZY010000438.1:0-2636 GCA_964415155.1 uncultured Bdellovibrionales bacterium | reverse complement strand
AATAATGATTTTCCACGCCTTCCACATGGGTGAAATAAACAATTTAAGTTTTCCCTATGTTCTTGGCTGTATTTTGGCATTTTTTGCCGTCACTCTCGGCTTCTTGTCTCATATTTACATTTTGATTTATAGTGTCTGTAGCATTGGGTACAGCCTTACGATTGATAGTACCAATGCACAAGTACCCAAACTCGTTTTTATTGGCGTATTGGTCACTCTGGCGGTCGTAGCATTTGTCACATTTAGAATTCGCTACCATCTGATGCGCTCTCTTCAGTCCAGCCGGCAGAGACTACAAGAGGTACTAGACTTTCTGCCTGTCGGCACTGCCTACTACGATCGCGGCCAGTTCTACGTCAACCGAATCGCTGAAAATTTGCTTGATGTGAAGGAAAGTGATTTTGATTCCTCTAAGGATTATTCCGATTTTCTCACGAAAAATTTAAAGCCATACAGTTCTAACGAAATAGAAAACATTGAACAGACAATCTTTAGTCTGACCACCCACACTGGCCAAGAGAAACTTGTTCAGTGCGCCACTTACCAAGTACCCGATCTGAAGATTTGGATTTTATTGGACGAAACTGAAAAACTAGTCGCTCGTGCCAATATGATTCATTCCGCCAAAATGGCGAGTTTAGGTACTATGGCGGCGGGCATCGCTCATGAAATCAATAATCCGCTGACGATCATAAAAGGTTTTGCCCACATGTTGGGACGCAAGATGCAAAGGGCAGATCTTTCGCGAGAGGAACAAGTTAATTTAGCAAATTCAATTATGGCAACGGTTGATAGAATTGAATCAATAGTGAAGGCCTTAAAACATTTTTCTCGACAAGGAAATCGCGAGAAGATGATGCCGATTTCGCTCAAAGAAATAATTCAACGTTCAGTGGACCTTTGCCAGGAAAAGCTCGATTCCCTCTTTATTAAATTTGAAATTAATCTTCCCAACGAAAGCATTTTAGTGAAATGCCATCCCATCGATATCACGCAAATACTGGTCAACCTCATTAACAATAGCGCGGATGCTATTTTGGGACAGAATGAACCTTGGATTCAGCTAAAAACACTTATTGAGGGAGATTTTATCTCAATAAGTGTTATCGATAGCGGAAAAGGGATTGAAAAAGAGATTGTTAGCCGAATTTTTGAGCCATTTTTTACCACTAAAGATGTTGGCAAAGGGACCGGCCTTGGTTTAAGTATTTCTCAGGGATTAGCACAACAAAATAGTGGTAAACTTGTTTATGATGCGAGTACAACTAATACATGTTTCAAACTGACCTTACCCATTTATAAGGAGCTTAGCGGCGATGCCGGATGAAAGTAAAGGATCCATTGTCATTTTAGATGATGAGCCCGAGATCCGCGAATATTTACGTCTGCTTTTGTGGGATGAAGGTTATCCCGTAAATCCTGTTGATACTGTTGATCAGGCACTTAAACAAATTGAAACAGGTTCAGTTTCATTAGTTATATCAGACATCAGACTTCCTGGAAAAACCGGGATCGACCTGCTTCAGGAAATAAAAGTAAAATGGCCATCCTTGCCGGTTATTTTGATTACCGGTTTTGCCGATGTTTCTTCCTCTGAAGCCATTAAACTTGGGGCAGCCGATGTAATTAAAAAGCCTTTTAATTTTGACACTCTTCTCGCCGCCATAGAAAAGTGCTTAAACACTTAGTTTTAAGTGAAGCTACCGTTAAGTTCATGGGACAGGACAAAATCCCTTTACCGTTACACTTCTGGTTCTTACAATGGGTCATGATCACTCTTACCACATTATTTAGTTCGATGATTCTGGTTGCAGCCGAGTCCGCAAATATTGTTGGTCGTGGAGTTCAACAGGCTGAGTTTGGTAAAACTAGTGATGGGAAGTCATCCAGTATTTTTACCTGTATAAACAAAAAAGGCACTACTCTTAAACTCACTGATTTCGGCGCCCGAATTGTTGAGTTTAAAATAGCCGATCACTCCGGCCACCTAGCAAATATTACTCTCGGCCTACCAAACGTAGGAGCTTACGAGAAGCACGACGCCCATTTCGGCGGAATTGCTGGTCGTTACGCTAACAGAATTGCCAACGGAAAATTTGTTTTAGATGGCAAAACCTTTAATCTCGTCAAAAATAATGGTCCCAATCATTTACATGGCGGAATAAAAGGTTTCGATGGCGTCATTTGGAAAAGCAAAAAATTAGTTTTAGAAAACGGCGTCGGTGTCCAGTTTGATTATCTCAGCAAAGATGGGGAGGAGGGTTATCCCGGCAATCTCCAAGTGACCGCCACTTATATTTTGAACGACAACAATGAACTCAAGATGGAATACTTAGCAACAACTGATAAAGCTACCGTGGTGAATTTAACAAATCATGCCTATTGGAATTTAGGGGGCGTCGATTCAGGTGACGTTTTAAAGCATTCGCTGTTAATTACTGCTGACCAATTTCTACCGATCGACAAAACTTCTATTCCCACCGGCGAAATAAAATCCGTTAAAAATACAGTCATGGATTTTACCACAGCTCGCCCCATTGGATCTCGAATTGAAGAGCTAAAAAAAGATCCCAATGGTACTCGCGGTTATGATCACAATTACATCTTGAATAGTCAGAATGGCAGCTTGGCTATGG
>CAYPZY010000437.1:0-2644 GCA_964415155.1 uncultured Bdellovibrionales bacterium | reverse complement strand
CGACAGCCAATTGGCAATCCAGCTCGCAACTTGAAGTTCGAGATCGCTTTTTTAGCTTTGGTCACCACTGCTTTTTGACCCGCAATTGCAGTTAACTCTTCTGCGGCAGTTCCAACAATTTTTGGGTTTGTGACAGCTTCTTTCATACACATACTAAGAATGATCTTCTCCATTCTTGGCACTTGCATTTTTGATTGCATGTTCAATTGCTTCATCAGCGCTGGAACAATCTTATTTTTATAATCTACTTTCATTCTTTCCACGGAAGACTCCTATAAAACTTCGGGAGCAAGAGATACGATTTTCACATATTGCATAGCTCGCAACTCACGCGCAACGGGACCAAAAATACGAGTACCAACGGGTTCTTTTTGCGTATTAATTAGAACCGCTGCATTTTCATCAAAACGGATATAGCTACCATCTGGTCGGCGAATTTTTTGCTTCGTACGCACAACAACTGCCTTCGCTACCGAACCTTTTTTAATTTTTGAAGTAGGCAACGCTTCTTTGATGGAAACAACAATAATATCACCCACCGAAGCATAACGACGTTTAGAGCCACCAAGGACTTTCACGCACATTACTTCTTTAGCGCCAGAATTATCTGCAACATTTAAGCGAGTTTGCATCTGAATCATGATTAGCCTCTTTGCGCTTTCTCAAGAATAGTCTTTAACATGTAAAACTTGGTTTTGCTGAGCGGACGAGTTTCAACAATTCGCACTTTATCGCCAACTTTAGCTTCTTCTTTTTCGTCATGAGCTTTGTAAATTGAACTTTTTTTAACGTACTTACCGTATTTTGGGTGCTTTACAAGGCGAAACGACTCAACGGTGATTGTTTTTTTCATTTTATCGCTGATGACAATTCCAGTTTCTTCGTGACTGTGTCGCCAATTTTTATCTTTTACTTGTGATTCTTTTGCCATTGTTTACTCCTAAGCGCGCTGACTTTGTTTCTGTTGTAGTACGGTCAAAACTCGCGCTGTGTCCCTGCGTAAGGCTCTAATTCTGAGTGGATTAGTAACCTGCTGACCCATAGTGTTTTTTAATTTTAATTCAAAAAGTTCCTGGCGAAATTCCTGCGCCTTTTTTTTAAGATCGTCTGCTGTTAGACCTTGAATTTCTTTGATCTTCATTTGCCATTACTCCCGAACGATGAATTTTGTTTTCATCGGTAATTTATGAGCTGCTAAGCGGAAGGCTTCTTCTGCTTGTTCTCTCGTTACACCGTTCATTTCAAAAAGAATGCGGCCAGGTTTAATCACGCAAACCCAAAGTTCTGGGTTACCTTTACCTGAACCCATGCGCGTCTCAGCTGGCTTTTTTGTTACAGGTTTATCTGGAAAAACACGGCACCAAATTTTTCCGCCACGTTTAATACTACGGCTGATAGCAACACGACTTGCTTCAAGTTGACGACCAGTCAACCAAGCATCGTTAACCGCTTGAAGAGCGAAATCACCAAAGCTGATGTCGCTACCACGAACCGCTTTACCAGCTCGATGACCCTTAAAGGTTTTGCGATATTTAACTTTCTTTGGGCTTAACACGTGTTGCCTCCTCTATTTCTCGCTGTGAAAGAATGTCACCACGATAGATCCAAACTTTTGTTCCGATTAAACCATAAGTAGTTAGTGCTTCAGAAGTTCCGTAATCGATATCGGCACGAAGAGTTTGAAGAGGAACGCTTTTTTCATTGTACCATTCAGTACGTGCGATTTCAGCGCCATCAAGACGACCTGAAACTTTAATTTTGATCCCTCTGACCCCACCTTTTACGGCAGCAGCTAAAGCTTTTTTCAAAGCTCGACGCCATGAAACCCGCTTTTCCAATTGCAACGAGATGCTTTCAGAAACCAATTGCGCATCCAAATCTGGTTTACGCACTTCCTGAACATTTAGGAAAATCTCGTTTGGCGTTAGTTTTTGCACTTCGGCCTTCAATGTATCGATACCGGTTCCACCTTTACCGATCACAACACCGGGACGTGCAGTTGAAACGATAATTTTTATTTTGTTAGCAGCACGCTCAATTTCCACTTTAGAGACAGCAGCGTGTTTCAAACGATCCTTTAAGAATTTTCTTAACATGAAATCTTCATGTAGATTGTTAGCAAAAGCCTTACCTTTCGCAAACCAACGCGAATCCCATGTTCTAATAACGCCAAGTCTTAATCCAATTGGACTAACCTTCTGACCCACAATTACCTCTCATCTAAAACTAAATTAAAATGACTTAGTTTTTTCTTAATTGGAAAAGCACGACCTTGAGCTCTAGGACGGAAACGGTAAACGCCTGGTCCCATATCTACGGTTAAGCTTTTTACGTATAGGTTATCTACATCTATTACTTGCTTCTGTTCAGCATTAGCAACAGCTGACTGAATCAATTTTTTCATTAAGCCGGCAGCTTTTTTATCTAAGAAAGATAAAGAGCGAAGAGCCGAGTTAACATCTTTGCCACGAACAAGATCAGCAACCAGTCTAGCTTTTCTGGCGCTCACCCGTGCATATCTTAATTTAGCTTTGACTTCCATATTCCTTACCTACTTATGTTGCTGACTTTTCAGCTTCTTTGGCTCTATTGCCTGAGTGACCATTAAATGTTCTTGTCGGAGCAAACTCTCCCAATTTGTGAC
>CAYPZY010000436.1:0-2645 GCA_964415155.1 uncultured Bdellovibrionales bacterium | reverse complement strand
ATGAATTTATTGGTCTTCGATGTGGGTGGACCGTTGGCACATTTTAAAAAATATTACGCCACTACTTCGGCACTCACTTATTCCATTCCGCCGAAAACTTCCCTATATGGCTTGGTCGGAGCAATTTTAGGCTTGTCCAAAGCCGAAAATGCCTACCTGGAGCATTTCCAGGACAAAAGTTGTCTTATGGGATTAAAACTCCTCCGTGAACCTAAAAGTCAGCGACTTGGTATCAATTTGCGTCCAAACCGTGATCGGTTCAAGGTTAATCCAAAGCCAACAATGCATGAGTTCGTGCAAGAGCCCCGGTATCGAATCTTTTTCCATCATCGGAACGAGGCCCTTCAAGACCGGTTGGAAATCTCGTTACGTAATCACACCAGCGTTTTCACACCGTCACTGGGCCTGGCAAATTTGCTTTGTAATTTTGAATGGGTGGACAAATGCGAGGTCGAACGAAAAACTTCCAGCGAAGCTGTTTGGGTGGATTCGGTCGTACCGCGCAGCCAATTCCGCTCCTTCGGCGAAATGGGCGATGCCGAGATTGTCGAGCAGACCATGTTCGCCATTGAAATGGATACTGGCCGCCGTGTAACGGAGCGTGACGATATACTTTTCGATCGCCGGGGAAACCCTATTAATGCCATTGTGGATCATTTTTACACCACTGAAAAACATGGAAACGTCGCCCTATTCTGAGTTCGAATTGGTCTCACACCCCGATCGCACTTTGTTTCAACACCTCTCCGAATGCGACCGGATATCCACTCAAGTGCTCGGTTTAAAATATACAACTCCGGCATTTTTTTCAAAAAACGACCTGGAAAACTGGAGGCATTGGCTTGTTTGGTTTCACGATTTTGGCAAGGGAACAGACTATTTCCAGCACCGGATGATTGAAATCATGGAAGAACTTATTCGGGAAGGCAAAACCGACGCTTTTCTGGAGAGTCAAAAATCTTATATCGATGCTTTCCGAAAGGGGTGGGGTCGCAGGGCGGCAGATGAACTTCGATACGACAGAAACCTGGGTAGCCATGCGCGGCTCGGAGCATATTTTCTTTTTGGAAATTTCTCAGATGAAAACCCCATCATACAGGTCATTTTACTGAAAATTATCCAGCGTCACCACGGGCATCTTACCAATTTTGCTAATCATAAAGGGGAACCTGTAATCCAATTAAAGGGAGAAACTCTGGATTTATTAGAACGCCAACAGACGCGGCTGAACTTTGAACTGTATAATAAAATACTCGTTGCCGCCGGACTGCATTCCGTTCAATCTACCCAATGGAGTGACATCAAACAGATGTTTGCCAAGCATGGCGACGTTAAAAAATGGGAAGCGATGCTCCGGGAAGAAGATACTTATCGCTATTTTTTTCTTCAACACTATTTGTTTTCGCTGCTGTTATCGGCGGACAAGGGCGATATGCAGTTGCCTAAAGACGATAAAGCCCGGGTTGGAGTGATTCGGGAAAACCACCTGATTGATGGAAACGAGCAACTTGTTGAGAACTTTAAAGCAAACAAATTTAAGACACCGGCGCTAAAACAGATAGATATACGCCGTGAACAGGCCTTTAATGATGTTGCCCGCAACACGAAAGATTTTGGCGGCCATTCTTTTTTTTCGATCACTCTGCCAACAGGTATGGGTAAAACTTTTGCCGCTTTCAAAGCCGCTTTTTTGCTGCAAAAACAATTTAAAGAGTATTCCGGGACCTCTCCGCGCATTATCTATTGCTTGCCGTTCACATCCGTAATTGACCAGAATGCGGAACTGATGCAAGAGATTTTTGAATTTGGCCAACTTGAAAAAAACTGGATCAGCGTTCACCACTACCTCTCCCAGCCCAATGACCGCTATGACGACCTGAATGAAAACCAATACGAACTCGGATTTCAAGGCAGCGAGTACATGACGGAAGGATGGGAACAGGAAGTGGTGGCGACGACCTTTGTTCAGTTTTTGGAAAGCATATTTACGAATAAAAACCGGGCGTTGCGCAAATTCCACAACCTCGTCCATGCTGTTGTGGTATTGGATGAGGTGCAAGCCATCCCTCCAAAATATTTTGGAGCGGTAGAAGCCGCCTTTCACCATTTGTCAAAATACTTCGGAACCAAATTCTTGTTTGTCACCGCAACTCAGCCCATGCTTTTTTCAAAAAAAGAAGACATCATCGAGCTGACCGACCCAACGATGACAAAAACCAAAGACTATTTTCACCAGATGAACCGCATCGAACTGGACGTTAGCCTGCTAAGAAAAAATAATTTTCAGCCAATAGAAGACGAAACAGAAATCAAGAATGAAATTTTAGATGATATTATAGCGAATCCCGAAAAGTCATTTTTGGTAATTTGCAACACCATCAAGCAGTCGCAGGATATGTTTCGGTTTTTGCAGGCTACACTTCCGGAAGATGAAACCCGCATTCGATATCTGTCGAGTTCTATCATCCCTTATTGTCGGCGGAAATTAATTTCGGAAATTAAAAATTTTAGCGGAAGACAAATTCTGGTTTCTACTCAGGTCGTTGAAGCAGGGGTCGATATCGATTTCGATGTTATTTACCGTGACTGGGCGCCGCTTGATTCCATCAACCAATCAGCAGGCCGCTGTAATCGGAATGGGCTGG
>CAYPZY010000435.1:0-2648 GCA_964415155.1 uncultured Bdellovibrionales bacterium | reverse complement strand
TTTAACCGTTTACTTAAACCTTTATTTGATTCTAACTGATGATATTGTTTTTCGACTTCGTCAGAAAATAGTATTTTAAAGCTCAAGATTCTTCGTCCTCATCAGCAAATTTTGCGAATGACCCCAGCGATTTTACCCGGCCAGCTTTTGCGTCGGATATTCCACGCTTTAAACTAGAAAGTGCTTCAGGATTATCGTACAACCACTTTTCTCGTGCAGGAATTTCAACCATAGGTTCGAGCAAAAGGCGGCCGTCTGCGTCCTGAGAAACGTTAAAACTACTTACGCCATTTGCAAGCTTACTCAAAGTTACGCGGCCCTTAGAGTCTGGTCTTACTTGTGTCACTGATTTAAATTTTGATTTTCGAGCTTCCATACACTTAAATATAGCAAAGAGTGGGAATTAATTCAAGTGGGAAATCCCACCAGTGAAATCCAATATATTCGATTTCAAGTTCCCAATCCCCGATAAAGCGTCCCTTTTGACACTCCGAGGGTCTTACAGATCTCAGCAATCGGTATCTGTGAGCCGTGCAGGGCCTTTGCCTGCTCTATTTTACTTACATCCATCAATCTAGGCCTTCCGCCTTTACGACCACGCTCAGCAGCGGCTTTTAGCCCTGCCAGAGTCCTTTCTCGAATGAGCTCACGCTCAAACTCAGCAAGAGCTCCAAATATGTGTAAAAATAACTTTCCACTGGCCGTCGTCGTATCAATATTTTCTTGAATTGATTGTAATCCTATTCCACGCGCCTCAAAATCCCCTACAAGCTCAATTAAGTGCTTAAGGGATCTGGCTAGACGATCTAGCTTCCAAACCACCACAACGTCACCTCGGCGCAAATATTCAAGCATTGCAGTGAGCCCCTCACGCTTTGATTTTGAACCGCTCACCGTGTCTTGATAAATATTTCGATCTTCGCAACCAACCTTTTTTAAAGCATCAATCTGCAACTCTAAATTCTGATCCTGAGTTGAAACTCTGGCGTAACCAATAAACATAAACCCTCCGCAAACTTAAGAGGGTTTCAAAAACGCCAATGCTTGTCTATTTGGTAATTGATTTCAAAATGAGGTTTTAAGACGGGTTTTGAAACTAAAAATTCCATGCAACATAAAACTTTATGTTGCGGAGGATTAGTATTTAAAAAGTTCAAAAAACGCTCGTTTGTGAAAAAATGGTGAAACTCTCCGACCCAAGGCCCTTTTCAGCGTGATTCAAAATATATCTTTTAACTGCTATGAAATTGGGTCTATATTCCGTGTGGCAATATACCCATGAAACAGGCTGATCTATGAACCTGTTCTATCGTTGTGCTTGAGCCTATTACAATTCAATCACAGCCGCTTACAGATCTGTTCAAATAAGTACTTCTTTTATCTCAATTCTTTTCTAAAAATTGTACCTTAGGAAACTCAACTAAATTATTAAACTTAAAAACAGCCTTTTCTCTTAAAACTCTTTGTGCGTCTAAATCCAAACCAGTAAAATCAGCATCTTTTCTGCTAAAAACCGCATGACCTTTGATTTTATTGTTTTTTATAAATAACAATACATTCTTTCCATCATCTGAGTTGATGTTGCTTGATTCAAAAAACAAATAGATCCCATCTATTTTAAAATCTCTGATATCTGAGTATGGATACCAGACGATCATCTCATCCCACTCGCCTGGTTTAAATTGAGTTAAGTCAATTCTATTTGATTTTTTGCTCTCAAGAATTGTTTTTTCAATTTCTGAGCTATAGTCTTGTCCACTTAAAACTCTATGAGAATAAATCCATAATCCGCCTAATACAAAGACCAACAAAATAGATTGTAGCGCCTTTTTTAAATAAGCCATGTGAGCTCTTTATTTTTAACTTTTTCTAAGCCTGACTTGATCAGATCCTCTTCGAAGTTACTACTTTTATAGTTTTTGTAGTATTCGATTCCTTTTAAGTTGTTGCCCATATCCATATTCTTTTCGTCGGTCGGATTAGCCGCATAATCCTCATGGGCACTTAAAAAATCAAAAGCTCGATCCGCACCAATTTTCTGAGCGCTCAGACCAGACCAAACGAAATGCCTGAAAGCATCCGCACTATTATTATGTTTTGATCCCTTAAAAAGCTGATCCGTCTTTTGAAAGGCTTCTGACATAGCCTCATGCATTTTTAAAGCATCAAGTGGATATTTCAAAATAAGTTTTTTTTCTGATTCGGTGAGTTCGTGTCCGGTTTTCAGCTTAACAATATCAGACGCTAAATTTCCCAGCAAAGAATTTGCTTCGTCGACCACATAACTTGATAACGCAAGCCTTTGTCCTTCGCCTGGTAAAACTATGTGCTTAGATGGATTGAAGTACGTATTTGGGTTAAGACCTTCTGGCGCATAAATCTGAACATGAACTTTCTGATACCCGTCAGATTTTAATTGAATGTAGTAACCATCTTCGTGTTTTAACCATCCAACCAGAATTGGACTTAACCTTGAAGACTCTGGAGATAAAATCTTTTCAATCTCTGAATATTTTGACTTTGAATCTTGCAATAAACTTTTGTAATCATCGAATTTCTCTTTCGCCGACAAAACCTCAGATGGAATTTGTGATAATAAAAAACTTTTTGCCGAATCTTCCACTAAGGAGTTTCCAAATCTAACCGAT
>CAYPZY010000434.1:0-2651 GCA_964415155.1 uncultured Bdellovibrionales bacterium | reverse complement strand
GCCAGACCATGACCTTGCGCTACGCCCGCGCCCAGGAACTGGGGCCGTGGCTGGATTTGGTGGCGGCCAAGGGCGAGGTGTTCGTGCAGTTTTGGCTGAGGCTGGGGGAGCAGGCGGCGGCGTTCGAGGTGGGGGATGAGCCGCCGGAGGAGGTGATTCCGGAGGGGTTGAGAAGGTTTTTGTAAAACATTTTTATGAAAAGAAGTGTATCCAAAAAAGTATTATCTTTATCTTACTTGAAGATTTGTTGGTGCCGTTGGTGCCGAAAGACTTTGCCCTGTGGGACATGCCGGCTTTTGAAGGGGGGTGACTTTTAGGCTAGGTTTAGTAGATTCTATCAAATTGATATTTTCTATAACGCTGGCGAGGTCTCTCGAAACCTGATCGACCATGCTCTTGCCAAGCTCCGGCCCAGAAATCGTATTGGCAGAGTCTAATTTTTGACTCGGACCGACCACAGCCTGTTCAACCCATCTCCATCGGTCTTCGAAATTACCAAAGTCTCCATTCGGATTCACGGTTGCAAACGTGATCTCAGATGCAGCTCGAAACAGAGTAATTTTCTCACGATCAATCTGGCTTAATTGCGTCCACAGAGACCGATCTGCGTCAAAAACGTATTTCTGTAAAATCTGAAACTGCTCATATTTTAGAAGTTTTTTATTTCCTTCCCAAACCTTGCTCTGACCATTTTCTTCCGAGATACCCGTGGCGATTTCTCGCCATCCGGCGATCAAATCGGCGGGCAAGCTGCTGTAGAGTAGGATGCTGTCGATTCCACATTCCATGGCTACAAGGTGCTGCCAGTATAGATCTTTGTATACGAAATAATTTCCGCTTCCGAGAAAGTTTCCAGTCACTTTGCTGAGAAATTCCACGTCGATGTTGGGATCTAGCCAGCCCGCCTGTTTTGCCAACGAGTAAGCAAGATTCGCTATCGAACTGTCGCTAGCCGCTGCGCGTGCAATATTTGTCCCTATATCCTTTGCAACGATGGTTGCCAACCCAGCCCATTTAAATGCCTTAGGGTTAGATAAATAGGCCCTAGCGTATTCTCGTCTGATCCGAAGATTCCTGAGATAGTGAACATTAATATCTTGGATGGGAATTGCATCTTGTTTTTCGCCGATCAATGATAGGCTATAGTTTTTCCATTCCTCTTCTCCAGCGTTTGCTACACCTGCGAGCCCAAACACTGCCGACAGACATGATACACTTACCAGTAAGATTTTATTTTTCATGAGTATATCCTGAGATGATGCGACGCGCTCGGCGGCCGATGCAGGGTGCATCGACTAGGATAATTTCCAATCTTTTTAGTGGCTTGTCAGCACAACCGCCCAATCAATTTAGGGCCGAACATTGTGCCTAATTTTCAACAGAATTTTGTGCTGAGACGATAATTCTCGTAGGTTAAAATTCAAAAAAGCGTCGTGAGGGATTGGCAATGAAAAAACCCGTTTACTTAAGAAATAACTTGCTGAAATTCAGATACTTTCATCCGGAGGTATCAATAGAAAGGCTTGCTGAGATTGCGGGTTGCTCACGCGGTACGATTCAACGGGGATTGGATGGGTTTGCTATCGAACTAAACACTGTCGCTGGACTGCTAGAGTATATCAAAAAAAACACCCCTTATGAATTCCATAATTTCCCTGAAGATATTCAGGCTCTTTTTATGGAGCACACTGATAACGAACTGCGTCCCAAAGAGGAATTTTTGCCCTTCCTCAACAATCGCCTTCATCTGATCATACAACTTCCGGCCCTCAAGAAGGAAGATATTAATGCGATTTCTTATCATTGGCTCTTATCATGGATTTACCAAGACTTGGCAAAAAATAAAATAAACCCTAATGAGAATTTGGTAAAAGCTTCGGCTGAGCTTGATAAAATCATCGAAAAACTAAAGCTTCCACACAACAGCAGATATAAGGCTCTCCAGCATAAAGCTAATCTTGCAAAGTGGGTCATATCTTATACAATGAAGCTCGAAGGAACTCGCCACAATGATCCAGAAAACATCAAATATATCAATGATAATAAACTGTTGGAAACTGCACATGAATGCGTAAAGGAAGAACCATATGGCTGGAGCGTAATCCGAAATGCTTTGATAATAGCATCGATCCTTAATAGCATTCAAAATTGTAGGGTATTCTATAACTCCCTTATCAAGGCGGAACCTGATTTTAAAAATTTAGATTATAAACCACCTCGTATTCTTAATGTGAAGTCACTCAGAGAAAATCCAGATCTTGAATTTTTTGTCAAACACCACGATGAAATCATAAAAGATATGAAGGAGTTTACGCCAAAGAAACCCAATAAGCTTAACCAAAAGTCTAATCAAAATTCTTCTTTAACAGAAACAGAGGAGCTAACCCATGAATAAATTAAAATTATTATTTTATGTAGTATTTTTCAATTTAATTATATGGGCACCGCTTTTAGCGTTTGCAGCAGATGTAACGAAGGTTTAGTCAGATAGTCAATGGCTATCGGCGTTACCGAGGGTTACCTTATTGAGCTAGAAAATCGAGTCGATACTTTTAGGAAGATATTTAGTGCGTTTCGCTGTTTCACAGCCGCCCCACTGAGGTTCCCCCGGAATTTCGTCTTCCAAGGGTGACGTAAGATGACGTTACTTT
>CAYPZY010000433.1:0-2680 GCA_964415155.1 uncultured Bdellovibrionales bacterium | reverse complement strand
GTACACTTTGCGTTTGCAATGTCGCGACGACGACTGCCACCGTGTAAACACTTACTGCCATCGTGGCAGCGACGGAACTGCCAACCCATCGCTATCATGCCAGCAACGGAACCGCCATCCACTGCCACCGTGGCAGCGAAAACCAGCACCCTCCGCAGCACCAACCGCCGCAAACACCAACCCCCACCACCCTCAATCCCAATTCGAAACACCACACTCGTCCCATAATGATAATAAAATGCAAAACTAACGGAGCGTGTTAGACTGATTTTAGGTGATGAAATGAAGTACGTATCCGTTCGTTCGCATAAAATTCAACGCGTTCTTTTTATAGGTCTCTTCAGCACGATCTTTTTCTCATATCAAAACTGCAGTCCGCAGATGAAGTTTGGTATTGAGCAATCATCGGTATTGGCAAACGGGGATCCATCGGCAAATCCGCCCAACAATCCACCCAACATAACCGATCCAAATTCTAATCCCAATGAAAATGTCCCGACAAAACCCAAAATAGTGATCGAAGATGGTAAAGCTTTTATAAATAGAGCCGACGTAAAGGTTGGTATCTCTGATTATTCTGAATATAGGGAGATGTATGTTACTGGCGATATCAATTGTAATGATGGTGGTGTTTGGGAAGCTGTTGCTGCAACTAAGAACTGGCAACTTGCTCAGGCCAATGCCAAAAACTTTGTCTACGCTAAATTCCGAAATCGCGATGCGGGCAAAGAGTCGTATTGTTTATCTGCGTCGATAGTTTACGATAACACTCCGCCAACGACAAACTTCGTCAGCCAACCTGCTAAATACATTCAAGAGCTTATCGCTTCTTTTTCCTTTAATGCCGAAGACAATCTCAGCGGTGTTGAATATTTTGAATGTCGTTTCGATTCACTCGTGACCGCCAAATGTCCAGCGACAACTATTTTGCAGAATCTAAAAGAGGGTGATCATACCTTTAGTTTCAGGGCTGTCGATAAAGCTTCCAATGCTTCTGATTTTATGAGTTATTCCTGGTGGATCGATCAGACGAAACCTACCGCAATGTTAACTTTGACGCCGCCGACTCTTAGTAATAAAAATTCTGCGACATTTGAATTTATCAGTGAAGACAGTGGCAGCGGCGTTGACAAAGTTGTGTGCCGAATTGGAACGGCCGTCATCAGTCCATGTGTGTCACCACTAGTCGTCAACAACTTAGCGGACGGGACGCAACAATTAAAACTTTATGCTATCGATAAAGCGGGAAATACTTCAGATGCCGTCAACTATAATTGGAATATCGATACAATGGCCTCTGGTGAATTTGAAATCTTAGGAGTGAGCGGTGGTAGCGACACGAAGATAGATAATCTATTAGGAACAGTTTCAAATCCCAAAATCACCTGGACCAAATCAGATGGGGCGATTGAATATAAAGTTTCGGTACTCTCAAAACAAGGCGACTCAGTTGTTTGCGCTGATAAAAGCACGACGGCTAACGAGTACCAATTCCTCGCATCGGATTGTCGCCTTACCCATGCCATGGAATATCGCGCTCAGGTAATTGCTTTAGATGAAGCGAAAAACTCGAGAACCGCTCAGTACGCATTCATTGTAGATATTGAAGGACCTCAATTGGCCATCGTCGGTAGTAAGATCATTGCCGAACAAGGTACCGCCACAATCGACTTTAGTGCGAGCGACTTTCCAAGTGGAATTGAAAAGCTCACTTGCCAAAAGATTTCAGGCAACCAAACCACTGATTATCCTTGTGAAGGATTAATGTCTTACGCGCTCACTAATTTAGTGAAGGGCGACTATTCCTTTAAACTGATGGCCACAGACAAAGCGGGGAATTCATCAGCAAGTGAATCTTATAGCTTTAAAATCTCGCCAGTAGTTTGCGATCCCTTTTCGCCAAATAATACAAAATGTAAAAAGGGGATCAAATCCAATCTTTACTATTTAAGTGGTCAGGCGCTAAAAAATCCTCCCAACAATGTTAACACCTTCATCCAGATGGCAACAAAATCTGATGTGCTAATTTATCTCTCGAAAATTTTTGTTCCAACTCGCGTTTTCACAGATGGATTTTCCACCACTGAAAATAACCTCATTCGTGATTCGGCAAATAATGTTTTATTTGAGTATTTCGCATTGGACATGGAAACAATCTTAAAACTTGGAACCAATGACACTGATGGTGATTATCAATTAGCTCTTTTGTCTGACGATGGCGCCATTTTGGAACTTCAAAATAATGGTGGTAATGAGCTTCTCGTTAATAACGATGGCACACATGCGACCAAATTAGGTTGTGCTACTAAAACAGTTAGTCTGGATAGCAACGCGAGAATCCCCGTACGCATTCGCTACTACCAAGGACCTAGGACCAACATCGCACTGACTTTGCTCTGGCGTAAAACCATTAGCCAAAATTTATCTGATCCTCGTTGTGGTACTGATGCCCCCAACGGTGTCGATAAAAATGCTTATTGGTTTGGTCCTAACTTTAATGATTTCACGACAAAGTATGCTTACGGTGATTTGTTAACAAGAGGATGGAAGCCCTTAGAAGAAGACAATTTTATCCTTAACGAAGAACTTCCATAAGAAACATAATATAACTTATCAGACAATTAGTGTCTATGCCGGCGATAGCGTTTATTATAGTCAAAGTCATTCTCAGGAAGATTTT
>CAYPZY010000432.1:0-2772 GCA_964415155.1 uncultured Bdellovibrionales bacterium | reverse complement strand
CTTTTTATAATTGGCTAAAGTCGCGGAACGATCGTGTGGAGCATCTCTTAAGCGACAAATTCTTTGGACCATGGCAGGTGTTTTTTTAATGTCCGCAGATTTATCCATAAACTCTTTTTCAATTTGCTTTAGGCTAGCTAAGTCGCTTTGCGCTTTAAGAAGCGTTGCTTCGCGCTTGGCATTTTCTTCTTCAACAGTTGCTTTTAGAGTTTGATACTTTAATTGAACTTTTTCGGTTCTAATTCTTGCCAATTCCAGTTCAGCTAAAACCTTCTCGAACTCTGCCTTATCCACATTAGCTTTAGTTTGCAATTTGGCTAACTCTTGTTGAAAGGTTTTTTCGTCCACTTTTAACTTTTCAATCTCTTTAATGCTTTGATCTTTTTCGTCTTTGGCAGTCTGAAGTTCTTTAGCAATCGCGACCTTCTGTGACTTATATTGTTCTTTTAAAACATTATAATTGCCGGCGGCGGCCTGATATTCATCACGTAGCTTTTCCACTTCCGCGTTTAGCTTTTTAGATTTCTCACTCTCAACAGCAAGAAGTTCGCCCAATCGTTGTCCATTTTCTTTAGAGCGCTGGATATCGCCTTCAAGTTTTGCAATTTCAGTGGTTAGAGTTTTTTCTTCTCTTTTGAGATCGGTAACATCTTTGCCATATTTTGCTTCCAAGAGTTTCACCTTGGCAAATTCAGCTTTTAATTGCGAAAGTTTAGCGCGTAGCTTGGATATTTCGAGATCATCGACACCGTTTGGTTTTTGTTCTAGTTTTTTCGCGAGTTGCTTTAGCTCGCTATCAACGGAGTCCATTGACGCTTTCACTTGAGCGGCATCAAAGGCTCTAGCGTTTAACGAAATAAGAATTAATGTTAAGCTTAAGAGTCGCACGTTAAATTTCCTCGTGTAAACTATCGGTTCCCATTTGGCGACACTCTAGGCCAGTAAATGTCCATATTGGAAACCGTAGTTAAGTCGAGAAAATTTAAACCAAAGTCAGGGCCGCAGATCGCGGCGAATACTCGAGCTTCATCGCAGAAATAATTTGCGTTCTTAAATCGGCCGCTTTCTGCAACTCAAGACCGTTTAAGTAATCAACGGCACTATTTATAAAGGTCAGCGCCGCGTGTAAGGCACCCATCTTTCTGTACTCGAGAGAAATATTAACAAGAGCGAGACCAGCCGTTTGTTCATCATCACGAGCCATAGCTTGGCGATAAAGACTGTGATATTCGTGCATGAGATTTTTTTCTGGATTCATTTTACCCTCACATTGTAATGCGAATAAATGCGCGCGATTTGCTTTTCTTAAACAGTTAATTTCCTGAAGAAACTTTCGAGCTATTACAAAATGATGTTTTGACAATAAATGATTGCCAACAACATCGTAAGCCAGCCCGATGATGAAATGAATTTCACCGGCCCAATTTCTTTCTTTTAAAATGAGTTCCTTAGCCGTCTGCAAAGTTTGTAAGTTAAGTTGTTTCTTTAAAATCTGTAGACGAAGACGTGCCAGTGTCGCCAAAAGCATTTTGTCAGTTTCGCTTTCCAAATCACTGACCAACGATGCGAGATTACCGATATCCTGCTTTAGGAAAAGACTTAGAACCGACTGGTAGATTCGAGCGGTTTTTTGTTGGATAAAAACCAACTCGTTTTGAGCTTCAAGCTCAAAGACCCTCTGCAACTCTTGAATTAGCGCTGACGTACTCATTGACCCAGATAATAATGTGTCGCGTTAAGTATGTCAATTTTATATAGTTTTTGAAATTTGTATAGACTTTAGTGCCGCAATTTGGAGCCTATTTCGCCTGTTCCTTTTCATTAGCTTTAATTAAAGCGCGTTCCACTTTAAGCTCGCGATCAATGCGGTAAAGAATGGTTTTCTCTTCCATTCCGTCGGTCTTAAGGGGCTTAGGTTCGGAAAAGAAATCTGGCAGAATATCTATGCGCTTTGAAACGATGACTTTCACCGCTTCTTTATTAGTCTCACTCACACCCCTTACCATTCGCACAGTAATTTGGTGACGTTCGCCATTTGCGGGCTTTCTGCGCGCGTAGGGAGGATACCAAATACGATCGCGTTTAATATAGTCAGTTTCGAGATGACCAGAGTCCATGTTGTTAATTTTTATGGGGTATCGGGCAAGCGCTAATTGCGCCGCGCGCCAGACTTTATCGTAATCGAATTCAAAAATTTGTTCTTGAGGACCGGCATCTTTGGCTTCTTCCCATTCTATTCCTAAAACCGCACACCCCGAAAAAACCATGTTGATGAAGAACAAAAACAGAAGTCGCCACATTTCATTATTACCGCTATTTTAGTTGGGCAAGTCAACCTGCTTTAAGTTGACAGTTTGAAAGACAAACCGTTACAAATAAATCTTTTGATTCGATGGCGGGGTAGCTCAGTTGGTTAGAGCAGCGGAATCATAATCCGCGTGTCGGGGGTTCAATTCCCTTCCCCGCTACCATTTTAAAACTAGGATTCCCGGTTTACTGGTTAACATGTATACGCGGGTACCGATATTGAATACCCGCTAACCTGAATCACCCTCGACAGCAGCAATATTTAATCGCTAAGATTTAAACATGAAAGAAAAAATGAAAAACTTTTTTAGCAAAGCTTTTTACGCTTACGCCACTTTACTCTTCGTGGGTTCAACCGTTGGTTTCGTCCTATTAATAATCTACGGAATTTTCTTTGGCGATCAGAGTTGTGTAATGCTCCCCCAATTTCAACACTATTTTTAAGCTATTTTTTGGATAGTTTTG
>CAYPZY010000431.1:0-2789 GCA_964415155.1 uncultured Bdellovibrionales bacterium | reverse complement strand
ATCATCACTAGCTGACAGCGAAAAAACCAAAATAAATGAATGGCTTGTGCAAGTATGTACAAATAATTTTCGCGACGAATCCGAATGTGAAAACGAGCTTCAAAGTGCCATTCGATCAGGAAAGAGGAGCGATTTTTTTAAAACATACCAACCCGGCGCCACAGAACTCATGCAGTCGTTTTTTAACATTCGCCGCGCTCGCAACGACATAAAGCACTTTATAAGTAATGGCATGGAAGTGTTTCAACTACCTTTTGCTACCGGCGATGCTAGATTAGTGACTTATGTTCAAAAAAATGTTGAGGACGAATGGCGCAGCAGCGGTTGGGGAGTTAAATTAGCGGTTGTAGAAGACTCTTCTCCACAAACAACTCACATTGAATTTGAACCTGGCACAACCCCACACGTCGACGGCGCTGGCGGCAGTCGCGTTGTCTTAGATTCTAATATGCCAATTGATGACTACCTTAGTGGCCTTATTATTCGCCATGAGTTTGGCCATGTTTTAGGATTTCCCGATTGCTATCTTGAATTCTACGATGAAAAAAATGAGGTCATGGTAAATTACCAAATCGACTTGTCCAACCTCATGTGCTCTGGAAAAGGCAAAATTCTCCCGCTCCACTATCGCGAACTTCAACAGGCGTATGGCCGATAAAAAAAACTATATTACGCCTGCAGGCTTTCAGCGCCTTAAAGATGAATACCAAAAACTCTTTCATGAAGAAAGACCGGCCACCGTCAAGGTGGTCGCATGGGCAGCGAGTCTCGGCGATCGTAGCGAAAACGCCGACTACATCTACAACAAGCGAAAACTCCGCGAAATTGACAGGCGCTTAAAGTTTCTTATTGATCGCCTCGACATCGCTGTCGTTGTTGATCCTAAAGAAATAAAGTCAGAAAGCATCGTCTTTGGCGCCACCGTCACTATAGAAAGTGAAGACGGCGTGCAAAAGACTTATCAAATTGTCGGCGAAGATGAAATCAATGTTGCTGAAGGCAAAATCTCGTGGAAGTCACCTTTGGCAAAGGCCCTTCTTAATAAAAAACTTGGTGATGAGATCGTCATTAAAAAGCCAGCCGGTGATGATTATGCGGAGATCGTGGCGTTGAAATACTTGTAAACTGGGCTACCTAATTGTTGATGGCATTTTCGCTTCACATCCCCTAGCCGCCAAAGTGTCTAACAATTTTTGGCAGACAGCATATAGTGAGTTTTAAATCGCGTAAACGGACGGATTTGAGGTTATTGAGGGCACATAAATTGGAATAACCTCATCTATGCGTCGTCGTCTCTGGATCGCCCTCATTTTACCCATTTTCCTGCATGTCGAAACTTCCTCGGCAGCTCTCAATTGCCAGGGCCTATTTATTGAAACTCCAACATTTAAAACGAAGTTAAAAACCTTCGCCAAAACTTCGATCGACTTCTTCATTAAAAACTTAACATACATTGATACAGATCCCGGCGCTGTCATTGCGGGAACTTCAAAGGCCGATCCCAACTATTTCTACCATTGGGTGCGCGATGCAGCCCTCGCCGTGGAAACGGCCGAATACATCTATAAACTCCCTCTGCGCTGGGCCGACAAAGCAAAACTAATCGTTTTTTTTCTAAGTCACATCGAGTTCAACAAGAAAATTCAGGGTGTCGTAAACTTAGGTGAGCCCAAATTTAATCCGGATGGCACCGTTTTTAGTGGTGATTGGGCACGCCCCCAAAACGACGGGCCTGCACTTAGAGCTGTCTCGCTCATTAAAATTCATGATCTCATTAAAAAACAAAACTGGCAAAACGCCGAGCAAATTTCGCGGCTACTTTATGATGGGACCAGTAGTTCTATCATTAAGAAGGATTTAGAATTCGTCGCTCATAATTGGAAAAATGATACGTTCGATTTGTGGGAGGAAATCAAAGGCGTTCACTTTTACAATCTTATGGTTTATCGGCGCAGTCTTATTGAAGGGGCTGAGTTTGCCAGAAGAAAGTTAGACCCTGGGGCAGCTGATTTTTATATTTTGCAGGCGAAGTTGATTGAAAAGGAAATCGAAAAAACCTGGTCGTCAGAGAAAAAGATATTCGGCGCCACGCTTTCCCGCAGTGGCGGCATTGACTACAAAAATAGTAATCTCGACGTCGCTGTGATTTTGGGAGTTCTCCACGGTGATTTTGACGGAAGTTTTTTAAAAAATTATAGTGATAAAATTCTTTCCACCGCCCATCGCCTAAGAGAGTCTTTTGTTGGCCTCTACGGTATCAATGGAAATAAAGATTTAGGCACAGCCTTGGGGCGATATCCTGAAGATACCTATGACGGTTACGTCGTTGGCAAAAAAGGAAATCCTTGGGTTCTCTGTACGGCCGCTTTTGCCGAGCTCTATTACCGGGTTGCATTCTCAATGAAAAAACAAAAAGATTTGGTAATTAATGAAACCAACATTGAGTTTTACAATGCACTCTTGGGCGAAGAAAGCCGCGTGAGCAGTGGCGAAATTATCAAGTCCGCCGACAGCCGATTCGCTAGGATTATCGAGGCGCTCGCTCGCGAAGGTGATAAATTCCTTGCACGAGTGATGTATCATGCCAATGCTGACGGCAGCTTATCAGAGCAATTCAACAGAGACTCGGGGCACATGCAAGGCGCCACTCATCTGACCTGGAGTCATGCCAGTATCATTTCGGCCAACTATTGGCGCGAAAGACTTCTTGGCCGCCTACCCTAAATGTCCTACAGAAGTAACAAATTGACACTCACTCAGCTGCTTCATTCACCATAATTTCTCTTCGA
>CAYPZY010000430.1:0-2790 GCA_964415155.1 uncultured Bdellovibrionales bacterium | reverse complement strand
AGAACATATAACTGACATTATTTTTGTGAAGAATATCTTTTAATATAGCGGCTTCCTCTTCAGATGACATTTTGAAAACGTTGTCAAAGCCGCCCGAGATAGGTGGATAGTGACTAACCACAATCTTATGTGGCTGTGTGGTAGCGGCCAAGTCTGACTTCAACCAGTTTAGCTGCGGCTCTCCCAAAACACCATTTCCCGAATCGAGCATAACGATATGGACATTATCGGCATCAAAAGAATAAATACTGCGGCCGAAAAACTTTTTAAAATTTTCCCACCCGTTAAAATAGAGATCGTGATTGCCGATAGCCACGCGAAAAGGAAAAGAAATCGCGTTGAGGGTCCCGACGAAACTATTCATTTCGTCTTCTTTACCGAGATTACTGATATCGCCGGCGACAACAACAAAACTATCGCCGGCATTTTTGGCGGTTTCCATAGTCGTCTGAATGTTGGTCGCCGCCGTCACCCCCAGATGGGTATCACCCATGACGGCAAAAGAAAAATTATTGGTGCCACCGGGATCAATGTTGTTGGGAGAAGAAAGGGATCCTGACGTACTTTCCCGGTAACGTTTGCGGATCCCTTCAAAGTCAAAGTTGTTACAGGCGGTACAGATTAAAAGAAGGTTGAGGAAAGTAAACCTCAAAAAGTAATACCTCACTGCTCGCGAACAAAAATCTCCGTCAAAGCACCGGCTCTTTCGCAGACGTGTTCACCACCATCAGGACGTTTCAGGCGCAGATCTGATCCTGTAACTGTAAAATCCGAGGAGCGCGGGACATTTTTCTTAGTTAGAATTTCAATTCCACAGCGTTTAAGGTCTTCGCTCTGAATGAAGTTTATCGTCTCTATCACTTGCGAGTTTTGCACGAAAAAGGTACCTGATAAACTTCCGGCACATTTACGTTTATCTTTGGTTTCAAAAATAGCTGTCTCGACAACTTCATTGTTATTCGAATAAATTAAACTGCGGTTAACTAAACCAAGAACTGACCAACGATCATTTGGTGTTTTGCCACCCACACACTCGTCGTGCGAATAAATCCATTTTCCAACTAAAGGATTTGCAGAAGCAGAAATTGCAATAGACAACAATACAGGTGTTAAGAAAACCATTTTTAACATAGTGCCCTCCAAATTGGCTGTTAGAAAAGCTTAAGGCACTAAGTACTAGGGAATCAACTAGATTGTGACCAGAAATAACTGTCTTCGGTAACAGGTTCAGGAAGGTCGGCACCCAACTCGATGTACCGGTAAGAATCTTTAGAGTCGACTATTTTACGAACCAATGAGTTCATCACGTCGTGGCCTGATTTATACAACACCAAATGTCCCATGAGAGGCATTCCCAGTGTGACAAGGTCACCTAGTGCATCCATCGCTTTGTGGCGCACAAATTCATCGGGATATCTTAAACCATCGGGATTTAAAATTTCATGGGTGTCCAATACAATTGCATTATCAAGGCTGCCACCACGAGCTAGACCTCGCGCTTTCATGGATTCAACATCTTTTAAAAAACCAAAAGTGCGCGCCTTAGCTAATTCATGACTAAAACTATACTCATTTATGTCCAAATCAATTTTTTGCAGACCGATTTTGGCGTGTGGAAACTCAATGGTGCAAGTTAAACGCAAACCATTGTAAGGAAGAACGTAAGCATGTTTGTCACTTGTTCCAAAGTAGATGGGCTTTGTGATGTAAGCATATTTGCGCGGTTGTTCTTGTTCGGCAATACCTGCCCTCATGATAGCATCGATAAAAACCGCCGCACTACCGTCACCAATTGGAATTTCGGGACCACTTAATTCAATAAATAAATTATCGATACGCAGAGCTGTTAGGGCCGATAAACAATGCTCTACCGTTGAGACTGAAAAGTGCGGACCAGTAAGACTGGTAGCCAGAGATGTCGATTTTACGAATTCCCAGTGGGCCGCTAAAGCTGGACATCCTTCTAGGTCGCGTCTGACAAAATAAACACCGGTATTGGCTGGAGCAGGACAAAAACGCAGTTTCGTTGGCTCTCCTGTGTGAAGGCCAATTCCGTCAATTTCAACTGTCTTTCTTAAAGTTCGCTGTAGAAACATATCCTGCTAAGTATGGTAACTGTAATTGCTATATCTATATAGCAAAATTAACATCATAAAATCCCTAATCGTTCAATTGTAATTTATTTATCATTTTTTGACCTTTGACCAGAGAAGCTACCAGACCTTATCGGCCTCTTGTTTTATTCCGATACTTCCATTGAGGTAGTGCCTTTTGAAAAGACTAGTAACAATCTTTTTTATGATCTTTTTGCTTGCGGCGTGTGCCACTAAAGAACGCTACCGGTCCGTGTCTTCGCTACACCCGGCCGCTCATGCCGTCGACGGTTTTCACCTTGATATACCGCCGCCAACACGCGATGAACCCGACTTCGGTGCGCAATTTTATTTTCGTGATTGCGCCAACGATGCCAAAGGCAGTTACTATTCTAAAACGTCTTATAACTGCAATGAACGTTAGATAAAATCTTTATCCGGTAAACTTTTGAGGTGTGATTTTGCTAACTCCGAAATCGTGCGGCCACGTGGAGTTTTTTGGATGAAGCCTTGCTGTAACAAGAAAGGCTCATAAACTTCTTCGATAGTTTGCGATTCTTCATTGAGAATGGCTGAAAGTGTTTCAATACCAACGGGGCCACCCGAAAACTTTTCATCGATAATGCGCAAAATTTTTCGGTCCATCTGATCAAGACCACTCGGATCCACTTCGAGTTGATCGAGAGCGTACTTGGCA
>CAYPZY010000429.1:0-2791 GCA_964415155.1 uncultured Bdellovibrionales bacterium | reverse complement strand
GACGGCGGTGATATTTTTCTTGATGAAATTGGCGAGCTTTCTTTAGAAACTCAGGCAAAGCTTCTGCGTGTTTTACAAGAACGAGTCGTAATGCCCGTGGGTTCCACAAAAGAAATTCCGGTCAATGTACGGGTGATCGCAGCTACGAATAAAAATTTAGACGATATGGTAAGGCGTGGAACTTTTAGACAAGATCTTTATTTTCGTTTAAACCAGATGGCAATCAGAACACCAGCACTTCGCGAGCGCCCAGAAGACATTTTGTTTTTAGCAAAAACTTTTGCCAACAAACATATTCCAGGAGTTAAGTTTTCTAAAGAAACAGCCCTTGCTCTTGAAAAACATTTATGGCCTGGAAACATTCGCGAACTTAGCAACACCATAGAGCGTGCTTGCATTTTACTTCAGGCTTCAACGTGTGAAAGAATTGAGCTTGAACATTTAAAGCTTACAAATCAGGGGATATTGCTAAGTGACCTTGTGCTGCCCTCTGAAATTGTACCAAAGAAAGCTGAAGATGTTTCGGCGTGGACTTATAAAAAAGCCATTGAATGGATTGAGAAGGCTTACTTTCAAAAAAGTATTGAGATTTTTCGCGGCGATAACCGCCAAATCATAGATCGACTTGGCATAAGTCGATCGCTTTATTTTAAGAAAAAGAAGGAGCTAGGTCTTATTGACGCTAATGAGGTGAGATCTCATGAATAAAAATAACTCTGCATTTCTTTTTTATGCCGGAACTTTATTTTCGTCAGTGGGCAATCTTACTTTCACCACTTGCCTTGTCGCTTTTATGTTAAAGAGTGAATTTTCGCTTGCATCCATTAGTTTAATTCTAGGCCTTCAGCGTCTTCTTCCCATTTTAGTTATCGGAATTTGGGGGCATCTGACTGACCGCCTAAACCCTAAACTAACCGTTGTTGTTTTGGAAATTATTGCTGCCGGCACTTCGATCGCTTTACTGCTTCTCTGGAAAGGCCATGAGACTGTGTATTCACTGCTGGCCTTTGTTTGTTTGCTAAGAGCCTTTATGATTTCGTTTCAGCTCGGAAGTCGCTCAAAGATTTCAAAACTCCTTGGAAGCGATGAGTACGCATCAAACTCTAAAAATGCCATTTGGCTTATGAAAGCCACTCAAGGGGCAACTCTTTTTGGTGGAATAATTGCCTTTGTCATTATCAAAAATTTTAATTTGGAAACGGCTATCCTTTTTGATTTTATAACCTTTGTTGTAAATGGAGTACTTATTTATGGACTTTCGATAGAAAGTAATGACGACAAAGCTCTTCTTGAGTCCGATGAATCGTGGTTCAAAAAATTCTCTGATCTTTTTAAGCACAATAAAGAAGCTGCTTTATTAGATATTTTTCTAGCTCTCTCTCTTTTTGGGTGGGCGTCGTACACTGCAAGGCTTGCGGGCGTTGATCAATCGTGGAATGGACTTTTTACTGCAAGCTACGGGCTTGCGGTATGGGTGGCAGGATTTGCAGAGAGGTCTTTTGCAAAACGGGTTAGCAGCGCTCCTTTTTGGGTTATTCAGGCAATTGCCTACGTGGGGCTAGCAATGTTTGGCGGACCCCATTATTTGACTCTTGTCATGGTTCTTATTCGCGATGTTTCCTACTGGGTTATCTTGCATAGAATTTCTAGCCATATTCAGCGTGATTCTCCTTCTAAACTCATGGGAGGAATTTCAAGTGCAAGATTCACTATTATGGTAATAATTTTAGCGGGTGGTGAAATGGTTGTGGGCGGATGGTCTAATTTTGTTCCGCTGTGGATAGACTCAGGACTTCGAGCGCTTATTACCATAGGCGTAGGAGCGGTTTTATTAACAAAAAAATCGCAAAAGGCGGTGATTGATGGACGGCCGATACTTTAGAAACTTAATGTTAGTATTTTTGCTGTTGGCATCATTGTCCTGCACAAAACGAGGAAAAGAGAATATGGAATTACGAATCAACATGCCAGAAGTGAATATCAACTATGACCCTCAAAAAATGGAAGACATGTTTTCCATGATGATAGCGTTGCAGCTTTTTAGGGGCCTTATGCGCTATGATGCTGCTGGTTTAATTCAGTTAGACCTTGTCGCTCACTGGAAAAAATCAAAGGATAATTTGAAATACAAATTTAAATTGAAAGACGTGACATTTTCAAATGGAAAGCCAATTACAAGTCGCCATGTCCAAATGACTTTTGCTAGAATGTTTTACTTAGGTTCATCAATTGCTGCCGATATTGATTATATTGTTGGAGCAAAAGAATTCAAATCCACACAAGATCTCTCAAAGCTTGGAGTTCGCCCCATTAACGACAAAGAAATTGAATTCACACTCAGTCACCCGTCGGCACTTTTTTTAAAGCACGTTGCTGTGGCTGACTGCTCTATTCTTCCTCTAGATGATTTTAAAGCCAATCTTGATTTGACAGAAACGGGCGCCTATAGCGGTCCTTATAAGATAAAATCACTTAAAGTTAAAAATGAATATCACCTTGAAAAATGGCGATCTGATGCGCTTGATAGCGGTAAACCGCCAAAGGAAGTCATTTTTTTTAAGTCTTCGATGGATGGTGTTGAGCTAGCAAAACAAAAATTAACTGACAGTTTAGACGCCCAACCCGTCAGTAAAGCCGATTCTGATATGCTCAGCAAATCAGGCTGGATCAGTTCGCCTACAGAGCTTACGGGTGAAACTTTTGTTATTTTAAATCCAAAATATATTCCATTGGAAGCTCGTCGATATCTTTATCTTAAGACCAATCCCAAAGAACTGGTTGCAATTTTAAA
>CAYPZY010000428.1:0-2809 GCA_964415155.1 uncultured Bdellovibrionales bacterium | reverse complement strand
AAAGCATATTGTAGCTAGCAGAAACCGTGTCTGCCCCTACCTTTGGAGAAGAACGCGATTTCCGCAGCACAAAAAAGAAATAGAAAATTACACGAGAGAAGCTCAATGACTTTTTCGCGAAAGATTTTCATTTCAGTTTTTGCAGTTACGCTCCTTTTAGGAAGTTTGATTCTCTGGGCGGCCCACACTTATGTGAAGAAGCAAACTGAAGAAAAATTCGTTTCGCGCTATTCTGTCTTTACAAAAATCCTTGCGGATACTCTTAGTCAGCTAGATGTCAATACCGAGGCGCTGATGTTAAATGCTGCTAAAGTATTTGTCGAGAGAGATGCTAAGTCGGGTTTGCTTTCCGATGCTGAAACTCGTCATCTGCGCGACGAATTGAAAATCACTCACCTCTTTGTAACTGACCATAACGGAAAGTTTATTCGGTCCACAAATGAAGACGCGGCAGTTACTCCAAATCTATTTTCGTTCTGTCCTGACTATAAAAAATTAATTGTCGGTAAATCTAATGTTGAAGCCACCCCCATTATTAAACCTCAGCCGGAACCTAAACCATTTAAATTTTTATCGGTCCCGAGCCGCGATCACAAACGGATTTTGGAGGTTGGGGTAAGAGTGGATTTCATCGCCAAGACTTTAACTGAAGCGATAAAATCAGATACGAATCTCATCTCGATGTCTCTATTCGGTCCAGATGGCACTTCATTTGGTAAATTTGATTCCAAAGAAATTAGCTTTTCAGATGAAAAAGTAAGTCTGCCAGAAAATCTAAATTCCATTGAAAGCACCGATTTGAATTATAGATTTTATTCAAAAGTACAATCTAGCCATCCGAGGTGTTGCCAGTGCGATGTCGCCGGTACATCACGCAACGGGGAGTACTATTATGTGCTTGTTGCGGGAGTCTCTAAGAAAGAATTGGTCGCGATTCAAGCGACGACAGCTAAATCTTTTTTTCTATTGGGTATTGCAAATTTGATTTTATCGCTGTTGTTAAGTCGTTTTTTGTCGAGGCGCCTTGTGCGAAAAATTGAAAGAGCTGCTGAAAAGATCAAGAAAATGAAAGACCATGCCAACCCACATGCGCGCTTAGATTTTAAGGGACAGGATGAAGTGGCGTTTCTTACTCAAGAATTTGATCGTTTATTAGAGGTCATTGAACAATCTCAGGATACCTTGGTTGAAGCTGAAAAAGCTCAGGCAAAAATTCAAATGGCGAAAGAAATTGCACATAACATTAAGTCGCCGATCGTGGCCATAGAAATGATGTTACCGATGATGTCGAAAATGCCTGAAAGACTACAGAATGTAATGCGCAAGTCAGTGCAAGAGATTAAAGGTTTAACGCAAAAACTTGCCAAAGCTGAAACTCTTGCTTCAGTGGATACAATTTCAAACCAGAAGGAAGTTCTTTTCCTACCTATTTTTTTAAAAAATATTGTTGCTCAAAAGGAGATAGAATTTTCAACACGCTCGGTACAGATTTCCCTTTCAGTAGATGGCGAACTAAAGAATGCATTTGTTTTCGCAAACTCCATTGAATTTGCGACCACACTTTCAAACATAATAAATAACGCCGCGGAATCTTATGCCCCAAGCGGTGGACAAATAATGGTGAGATTAGAAATAACTTTAGAAAATTGTAATATAGAAATTATTGATAGGGGCGTAGGGATTCCAGGAGAATTTTTAGATTCATTGGGTACAAAGCAAATAACTTTTAAGGGAGATTCTGAAAGAGGTGTGGGATTATTGCATGCTCGAAAGGTCATTCAATCTATGGGCGGAAAATTAAAGTTAAAATCGGAATTAGGGGCCGGAACAAATATTATTCTTTCTATTCCACACTTTCGCAGCGGAAGTAAGACGCCATCTCGGGTTTTGGAAGCCGATGCATGACTGGAAAGTATTCTATAAGGGCGTACCGAAAATCAGATCTTGAGATGCTCTTATTTCTGCACTTGGCTGAATTTAGAAACATTGGTGAGACTTATGAAAAAGGGAAAAGCTTTTTTGAATCTCCAAAGATTCAGACGTTAGTACTCTTTAAAAAAAGTACTAGAGAGGTGGTAGGCTATTACGCATTTACTCTTCGCCGCCAAAAATATTTTTTGAGTTGGATCAGCATCTCAAAAAAATGGCGTGGGCGTGGATTGGGTGAATACCTAATTCGAGACCTGATCCGCCGAGCCAAGAGAAATAGAATCAGAGAAATCTCATTAGCCTCTCGCAATCGCTTTAAGGCGGCAATCAAGACTTACATAAATTGCAATTTCGAAATCACTAAAACTTTTAAAGGAAGAGATGGCGACACGATGATTGGATTTAGTTGGTACAATCGACGATAGTCGCCAACCGGTTGAGAGGTTTTATCTAAACCGCTTCGCTTCCCTTGGAAATAAGGAAATAGGCTTCCATTCAATCCGCAAAACATCTCTCGAAGCTTTTTCAATCCTAATTTTACTATCCCGAGAGTTGGAAGTAATATCACTTAATTGGATGCCGAGCTGAATCGCGGCAGATAAAAACATAAGTTTAACAAGCAAATTGCACATAAGAATCCTCCTCTAAAGGTTTTTAATTAATCATTGTTAGAAAAATAAATACCTGAGGAAATCACCTACAAACTTGCTTTAACAAAAGTTACCAGGACGTTACCAAAAAGTTACCAAGTACAGAAATTTCAGGACATTTCATGACATGTCCATCAGTCTTCGGTTTATCAAATCAAAATTAACAAGTAATGGAGGTTCTTCTCTGTTCGTAGTGGAATGCTAGGCGTTAGCGGCAAATAAAAAAGGAT
>CAYPZY010000427.1:0-2822 GCA_964415155.1 uncultured Bdellovibrionales bacterium | reverse complement strand
TTGACGCCAGAAGACTCAACTTTCAAATGTTCCAGTTCTTAGGTCCAGGGCCGGTCGGACCAGCTTTAATAAGGCTATACCCAGGTGAGCTTTAAAATAGCGACCGCAACTAGATTTAAAATCATTTAGTTTCTTACAACCTGAAACCAATCCAAATTTAAACAGTACAATTTCTCTGATGGCGAAGGATCAACTGTCGCACGAACACTCTCGATTAACTGAATCAACCGTTCTTTTATAACTTCACAGTCAGCTGCGGACAACGTGACTGGTGATGTATAGTGAAGATTAAGAGTATTGGTAGAACTTAATGACTGGACGGCTTTACTACGCCAATTCATATGATGCACATTCACCCACGGAGACGTCGACTTAACATGCGTACTGGATGGACCCACTTCGACATTTTTCCCACTTAATTTGCATAAGCCCGCCTGAAGTAAAAAACTCAAATATGAGTTAACCTTTTCAATTGATAAATCTAAATACCGAGCAATCTCTTCGACGGTATTGATATGAGGAAGAGCTACCGACTGTCTAATGGCGGAGTAAGCCCAGTCAGAATAAAAAATTGCGTGTTGCTCCTCCGTAAGTTTTAAATCTACCGTAACTCTTTCAGATATATTCTGCGATTGTTCCCTAATTGTGTTGATCTTTGTTTTATAGAAATGTTTCGCCGATGGATTACCTGCGCGATCGTGATTCACGAGTAAAACAAAATAGTCAGATTCAAAGGCACTAAGGCCAAAAAATTCACAAACCAGTATCGCCTGATCCGTTGTGAGATCTTTATGGCCTTTAAGGATTTGACTGACCAAAGTCGTGTGAACTCCCGCGAAACGGCAGAGTTCACTCATTTGACCATAGCCGTTCTTAGGCATTTCGCCCAGACGTTTTTTGATGAATTCCCTATAGTTAGTAAATTCAAACACACGAACCATATACTAAAAGTATAAATATCCTTATACCTTTTACAACAAACATCTAAAAAACATGACCAATTGTGCAGATACTTAATGAGTAACGACGATTAAACTTAAACAAAGGAAACATATGAAAACGGCTTTTACCCTACTATTTATGACGCTCGCATCAATTTCATTTGCCGGAACAAGTGATGGTGGTGGTGGCGTCGGCGTGCGCTGCCCGACTGGTAGCTCTGATATTGTTTTTGAAGTTTTGGATCTTCATGAGATTAAGCTAAAAGGTGAAATTATCTCAAACAATCCCACAACAATGGATGAGGCCATTGATCTATCCTCTTATAAGCTTGGGAATCACTTCTACATGCTCTCTAATAGACCGCCAGAACAATATATAAAATATTTAAAAGAACACATTGTTGAAAAAATATTTAAGGGCGAACCTTTTACTAATCCCATCAACGGAAAGACAGTAACCATTGAGTACGTAGATGATCTCCCACTCAGCAATGATATCGGTAACTACCAAATAAAATCGGGATGCGCACTTGAGCAAGTAGCCTACTTTTATGATGACTCGAACTCTCTAAAAATCGTAAGCTCTCGCTGGGATGAATTATCGTGGGCTGACCGCTCGGCTCTGGTATCTCATGAAATCCATTATTTTCTTGATCGCTACAATGGACTTGAAGATTTTGGTTTAGATACAAAAAAAACTTCTGAGCGCGCTCGACATTTTGTTGGAATGCTATATTCAAAAACCGGTGTTGAGCCAAAATACAAATCAATTCCAAAATCCGGCGCTTTCGTTTGCGCAACAAACGAAAATTCAAGCCGTAGACAAACTTATTTTGCAGTTTTTCCAAGTGGAATAAATGAATTCACAGTCCTTTTCGAATCCGTTCAGAACCACAGCAGCTCTTACGCGACAACCGCTATATTTACTTCGAATGTAAGCACGGATTTAACCGATAGACTTAAAGGTGAAATGAACTCCACACAAAATTTAAAAATTTCAAGTGACGAGGTCAATGCTACATTTTCCGTGAAAATTACCAAAGCGGTCCACGAAGATCCGAAGTTTCAAGCTTTTGTGGAACAAAAGGGCGCGGTGATTCCTCTTGGAGCCGAGGAAAGTCTTATTTGCTGGAATCCATTTTAACCTGATTGTGAAACTGTGTTTCAATTGGCAATCAACCACATCGCTAACAAAATAGTATTTCCGACTATCCAGTCAACTTCCTTAAAAAAGATCGTAGAAAGAGCTATTCTTACCAAGAACTTAAGAGCCCCGCATTCGCGGAGAACTTTTGTAATTCTTTTAAGGAGGGTATCTATAATGTTCAAATTCGCACTTCGGGAATTGCGGTTTCTTTTGGAGAGTATCTAGACGTTAAAGGTACGTCTCGATCTTTTATCGATTTAGCTAAATTTGATAACAACCAGGGGGACTTTTTAAGATATAAGACTCCCGTCTACTATGAAGAAATTTTCCAAAAGGATGCTCAGATTGATTGTACCTATAAAGCAAATGCTCTGGCACAAAGTTTTATTGAAAGCTTCGATCGGATGGTGAAGGACTAAAAGTTTGAATCGAGATAAACATCACGTTTTTCCCGATTCTCTCAAGGCATATTAGGGTGCCGGTTTGCCAAATGGTCGATCTAAAAGCATTCCTAGTTCGTGGAGATTATCCCATCCAAAGATTGACTCACCGAATGACGACAATAATTCGCGCAGACTGTTTGGCCGATTTTCCATTGCAGATTTTATCTGAAAAATTTGGTCTTTTGTTAAAGCAACATTTAACGAAGCCAAACGGATATATTCGTAAGCGTCAACTGTGTGCTTACCATCCATTCCAATATATGGTCCGGTCCAAACAATCTTCCAATTGAT
>CAYPZY010000426.1:0-2834 GCA_964415155.1 uncultured Bdellovibrionales bacterium | reverse complement strand
GCCGTTCGCGTTAAAGCGGTTGTCATTAGCAACGGCCAAAATAAAATTGCGATAGCATCTGTTGATCTCGTTGCAGTGACGCCGGCTCTTTTAGAATTCGTGGTCTTACAGCTTCGTGATCTCGGCTTTTCTTCTAAAAACATTTTCCTGTCAGCGACCCACACGCACTCGGGACCCGGTGGTTTTGTCAACTCTTGGCTGTGGGAACTCACCGCGATGGACAAATTTCGACCCGAAATCTTTAATTCTTTTGCGGGCACAATCGCGACAACGATTCGCCAGGCCAGTCAGAAAATGGAGCGGGCCACCATCGGCATCGGTCAGGAGCATCTTGGCGGATTCACTATTAATCGTCGTGACCCTGCCGGCCCTCTTGATCCTCATCTGACATTGATAAGGATCGATAAAGAGCAAAAACCAATAGCCACGATCATTAATTTTCCTGTTCACGGTACGGTTCTCAATTCTCAAAACCTATTTTTAACTGCCGATCTTCCTGGCGCTCTTGAGCGAAATATCGAACAGCAAATTGGTGGTGTGGCACTTTTTATAAATGGTGCTGCGGGTGATGTGGGACCGGTAGTGGCTGAGCAAAACTTTGAAAATCTGGAAAAGATCTCGGTAGAAATGGCAACGCAGATCTTGCGTGTGCGAAAGACTATCACGGCGACGCAAGAGCCGGTCATAAAATTTGTTTGGCATGACATTGAACTTGGTAGGACTTATTTGAATTTGGGAGCTTGTTTTGGCTCTGTATTTCCGACGATGGGTGGTCAGGCTTCTTACGTGCCCAGCAGAGCCCGTGTCGGCTCGCTCTTTTTAGGAGACACGCTATTTTCGACAGTACCCGGCGAGCCCATCACCAGCGTTGGCAAAACGATTAATCAAATCACTAGCTCATTTGGCTTTTCGAAAACGGCCATTTTTTCTTTAACGAATAGTTACATCGGCTACATATTGACGAAAGAGGAATACGAAAAGGGCGGTTACGAGGCTTGCGCTTCATTTTATGGTGATAGTCTGAGTGAGCGTGTGACTAAAGCGATTCAGGAGTCGACGACGGCGCTAAGACTGGGTGGAGGGATTTAATCATGAGATACTTATTTTTTCTTTTGTTTCCTTGTCTGGTTCAGGCGGAAAGTTCTTACGAGAAGTTGTTTCCCCTTTATGTCGATACGTGCGCTGTTAGTCAGGAAAAGAAAAAAGACCAAAACCCTGGTCGACCTTACGGTCATCTCTTTATTTTCCTTCAAGGCGCCTGTCGTGACCGCGCCGCCAAGTTTCCGCAGTTAAAGAGATGTCAAGACGAGGGTAAGGGTACCGCCGTTAGTGTTAATTCTCTTACTAAAAATGTGAATTGGCTGGCGATAGAGGGAAGAGATGCAACGTTCAACGGTTTTCTGGCAGAGAATGAACGCTTAACCAAAGATCATTTTGAAAAAACTTTGCAAAAAGTTATCGATGATGGCGTTTACAACGGCGTTACAGTGCAACCAGCTACTGAACCCACTTCCTTTTCCGATACACAACGTTTGGTGAGTAACGCCGTCACTTATGACTTTGCAACTTCTTTTGGTCGCGATGCTTATTGTGTGAGAACGCCAGTTAACGATGCGGTGTTGACAGATCTCCTTCAGTATCTGAATCAAATGAACAAACATTATTTTTACGGCGATAAGTCTTTTCAGTGGAGCGCCATTTACAATAATTGCGCGCACCTTGTTCACAATATGTGGGCTGCTATTGGTGTATGGGAGCCTCTTAAGATTGAACAGTCCTTGCCCGTGCAGGTGCTAAACTTGGCCGTCCCTGCCAACGAATTGCTACGCGTTCATGAACTGGGTAACACGCACAACTGGAACATTGAATCACTTTACACCAATAAAAAACTTCGCGACGTGTTTTTAAAATATCATTGGTTACCAATGCAAGCGGGTACGCTGTTTAAATTTATTCCGTTTCATAAAGACAATGATCTTTATCTGGGAGACCTTGAACTGTGGAAGTTGGAGATCCCATTTCTTAAAAATAAAACAGCTAAATTCAAAGACATGATTTCAAATCCGCTCTATAAGGATATCAAACTCAATTTACGATCCGGAATTTCCTACTATAATGCCTTACTGGACCAAGAATTTCCGCAAGCCTATGTTGATGACAGGGAGTTCATTAATTTTTATAGAGAGATTCGCAGTTACTTGACTGCCCAAGTGCGAACATTATCTGCATTTTTGAACGAACTAAATTAATATCACGAAGCAACTGGCGGTTATTTTAATTTCTAATAATTTTCTAACTGGCCAAATCGTATAAAAAATGTGACCTTTTTGTAAAAGAGAGGTCATCCGTGAAACATCTGAAACTGTTATTTTTTTTAGCGTCTCTATTTTCGTGTTCTCTAGCAACAACTCAGGAGCAGCCGGAGCCTGCCAAGGTAAACACGCTCTTACAGTTTTGGACAGTTTACGATGATACTGCGACTACCAATAACCAATTAAATTTTCGAGCGCGGCGAGCCGAGGTTAGATTCTCAGGAAAAATTTTACCAACGGCGCGATGGCTGGTAATGGTCGACTTTGCCAAATCACTTAAAGCCGGCACGGTTACCGATACGAACGACAACAAAGTTTTACAAGACCTGGCCGTCGTTTTTGGAGTTGCAGAAAACATTGAGCTCAGCTTTGGTCAGTTTAAGATTCCATTTCTCGAGGAAGGATTGAAATCGTCAACGGATCTCACTTTTATTGAGCGAAGTTACATCGGTAGAACTTATGCTGATCTACGACAACCCGGTGCCATGCTTGATTTTAATTCTAATCCTGTTCGCTTGCGCT
>CAYPZY010000425.1:0-2851 GCA_964415155.1 uncultured Bdellovibrionales bacterium | reverse complement strand
TCATGGGAATGTTAGATCGCTACAGGAAGAAAGACGGTTTCAAACAGTTATTGTATCTTATCGAAACCTGCAATCCGCAAAAAAAAACTCAGTTCATGAATATTGTAAAAACGGAAGATCCCAAATGGGCAGACCTCATTTCCAAAAAGATGTTAACCATCGAAGTCATTTTTTCTTGGAGCGCTGAAGTACTTGGAGAATTCACAGTAGAGATTCCCCCTCGCACTCTAGCAATTGCGGCAAAAAAGCCAGGCAAAGACGCTCTCATGAAGGCAATCGCGACGCTTCCGCATTTAAAGCAGCGAGAAATTGAAGAAATGTTCAACTCACTAAGTCCCTCGCCAAACGAGATCTATGCGGCCGGAATTAAAGTCATCGAGAAGGTACGCCAACTCACCGACAGCGGAAAAATACGCTTCGATCGTTTTGCACCTGATCTAGTTTTAACCCCAGAAGAGGCTGCCTAAAGGAGACTTGACTAGCTCACTCTCGCTCACTAAATCATACGAGTGAATCAAATTCTCCATTGGCTGCTAAGCAAACCACAAACTCTAGACGATCTAGCCAAAGAAAATAGCGTTTCTATTGAAGAACTTCTCGAACAGGGCGCCGTTTACCTTAATCATGAACGCCTAAAAATCATGAGCAAAGAAAGCTTACCCGCCGGCTCTTACCTAAGAATACATACGAACCCGCGGCGGTTTCCTATCCATATGGTTGATTGGAAAAAAACCATTGTTCACGAAAACGAGCAGTACTTGGTTATCGATAAGCCTTACGGCATTCCCGTTCACCCTACCCTTGATAACTTTCACGAAAATGTTCAAAAAGCGTTGGAAGCAAAACTAAAAACGGAGATTTTTCCCACTCATCGTCTTGATATTGGCACGCGAGGACTTCTGATCTTGGCCAAAAATAAGGAAAGCCAGCGTGCCATCAACCAATGGTTTGCGGGCAAACAGGTTGAAAAATTCTACGAAGCCAACGTTGAAAAGTCACCACCCCTTGGGCAGCTTGAACACCACATGATGCCGCATCCACGAGTTCCCAAAAAGTTAAGCCGCGACGTCGTACCTGGTTGGCACCATTGTCTGCTGCAGATACTCGAGTCGCATTCGTACGAGGGAACACACGTTTTAAAGATTCAACTGATCACTGGACGCAGCCACCAGATACGTGCCCAGCTTGCCGAGATAGGTTCGCCGATTGTCGGTGATACCCTTTACGGCGGTAAACCGATAGATCCCCCAGAATACGCTGGTGAGTACTTTCAATTGAAGTGTTGCGAATTGCGTCTGCCCGACAAGGCTCATTTTTTCACACGATGATCGTGAAACGGCCATTTAAAATATTTCGAATGAAGTAACCCTTAAAATCCAGTATCTCGTTTTGCTCGATAAAGAGTTGATGTTCCATATTTTCTAAGCGTTTCATTCTTTTGCTGGCAATCGGTCGGCCTTTACGGGCGAAAAGATAGTACTTATTGTTTTTGGGAAGATAAATATACAAATTAAAAGTTAGAACTGAGCTCGCCTCGATATCCTGCCAGTTAATTGTATAAATTGTGTTGTCTTGCGATGGATTTACCCTTGGCTCTATTACTTGTGACTCAATAGCAAATAAAGAAACCGGTTCGGCTAGCAAGTTATCTTTTTTCATCCAAGCATTATCTATGGCAATCTGACTAATTTCTTTTTCACTGATCCCCACGGGAACTGCTTCTCCGACAAGAATTTTGTGACCAAGGTTGCTGCTGAGGCGGCGCATTTCCGTAGCCATTTGATTAAGGACTGCTTGCAGGTTTTCGTTTTTAAAGGGCGAGCGCAAAAGTAAAAAGCCGATGAATTTGTCGCCTTTTACTGGCAAGACGGAATAGTTCCAACCTTCCGTTTTTTCGAATTTGTCGCCGCCATTTTTTTCGTTAAAGCTTTGAGACGTGGAACTAAAGCTAGGTTCGACAATTTCTTGAAACCAAGAGCCGGGCGAATTTGAAAGAGGTTTTGCTCCTTTTGCTTCACTACTTCTAACCGGTGAATCTAATATTGGATTTGATGGGGCCTGACTTGCCACTGATTGTGAAACAGTTCCTATTAGCATTTTGGCTGGAGAGATTCTCTGTCCAACATCTTCAAACAAACTGATTTTTGCTCTACCTTGCTGTTTCGGATCTTCCACCTCAAATAGTGGTTGGGCCTTATCCGGCGAAACAGCAGCGTACGAGCGATCTTTTTTAATCTTATCTTTATTTTGATCTCTAACCATACGTGAAACTTTATCGAAGATCGCCTCTCCGGTGACAGGAGGAAACAGCATGTGTTTTAAACCTGATTGCATCAGAATCTTACTCGCATTTTTGGTTTTTCGTTCACAAAAGGCGACACATTGCACGTTGAAGTTTCGTTCTATAACTTTTGGCGATTCTTTCACCTGCGGATCGGGATGATTAAAACTAAAAAGAACATACTGTGGGTTGTTTTCAACGACATATCGTAATGCCTGCTGGAAACTTTGCCTGATGGCAACAGTCCACCCCTTGCTTTCCAAAAGTTTTTGCGTCAGAAGTTGCGACTCCTGATTTTCAACAATTAATAAAACATGCACCTGTTCAACCGATGGATCTAAACCAAAAAAGCTAGGTGCGAGTTGTGGCGTCTTTTTCATATAATACGCTCTTCTTTTCGGCTAAATTGTGTCGCATACAAAGACTGAATCCGAATTGCTGGACCTAAAGTAAGACCCTTTCCCTTGGCAAGCCCTGACTAGTCTTTTTACAGCTGTCTGCCAAAACACCTGAAACTTCGCGTTCACTTAAAACAAGCGCTATTTTCACCAGTACTTTCAATATGTTACA
>CAYPZY010000424.1:0-2858 GCA_964415155.1 uncultured Bdellovibrionales bacterium | reverse complement strand
TCAAAGCTTCCCAAACAAATCCTAAAAGCTCTCTCGCACACGCCACTTTTACTTTGTTTATATGTTTACCTCGATGAATTAACCGTAGACTTCTTTTATAAAGACGTCGCATACAACGGTCGGCTACTTCTATCTGCTCTTTGGTAGACTGCAATTCAGCTCTCCGGTGTTTTAAATGTTTCGTTTCTTTCGGCGTGATGTTAACTCTCTGACACGCTTCAACTGCAGCGGTTCGTAAAAACGAATTTCCAGTTTTTGTAATTGAAAATCTATTCTGTCGTCCTCCAGAACTGTATTCAATGATGTCCATCCCTGCGTAGGAGGTAAGTTGACGAGGGTGCCTAAATCTTTTTACGTCACCAATTTCAGTAATAAATTGCAGCGCAAATGTTCTTCCAATTCCGCGGAAAGCGCCCAATGCGGCCACTCGCTTTTTGTAGCGCTCTTTATTTGCTAGCCGCTCTAGCTCTTGGTCAAAATCTGCGACCATGTCTTGCATTTGTGATAGCTGCTTTAACAGAAGGGTCAATGACGCCTGATAAGATCTGTTCTCAAGGGCGCCCACTTTCATTTTTATCCACTTCATGTGCTCGCCAGTCCAATACTGTTTGGATAACGTACATTCTTTGTAGTTTAAACCGATTCTTCGACAAAAATGAGTTATGTGGTATTTTAATTCTACAATTTGATTTTGAAGAAATGATCGAGAGCGAATTAAGTCTCGGTCAGACTCTGTTTCTTCATCAGGAACATAAATTGGAGTGAGCATGCCTTGCATGTAATACATTGCTAACTTCTCGGCATCGATCCGATCTGTTTTTACTTTATCACCAGTTTTCCTCGGAATTGCAGATGGCGCGATGACATCGCAGTGAATTCCGTTTGCTCTGAGATTTCGACAGAGAGTGAAACCCACAAAAGAAGCTTCATAGCAAACTTTTAAAGTTAAATTTTTCTTACTAAACGACTTTAGCTTTTTTATTAACAACGGTGTGTCCGCTGCTATTTTGAATGAAAAAGTTTCTCCATCTTGCTGATTCAAAAGGCAAGCATGATAACTCTTGCTATCGACATCAAGACCTACGAACATAGTTGTGTTTTCCATGGATGATCGGCTCCTTTTAAGGTTATGTGTTGTTGCAAATACAACCTTATGAGGTAACCAGTCCTCGAGCAAACATTTGCGTGGGGCCGGTCGTCCATATCTTCTTTAGCCCGAGCATTCGCAAGTCCAATCTTTACACGATCTCTTGTAAAAAAATGCAAGAAAAAACAAAAAAATATTCCCTCGGAGGTTTCCAAATCTCCTAAAAAAATAAAACCATCTTCGGTTTGTTCTCAAAAACTAAAAATCGAGTCGCTTAAAAAATATTGTCGTTCAAAGTGAATTCACTTTCATTCGCTTGTCTGGGCCTCAAGTGCCATGACTATATTGGATATAAGTAGGAGATGGACAGTCGGCAAATTTGGGCCTTCCAACTTCATAGTCTTTTCAGTGACCGTCATCGAGTGACACCCATGAAGAGACCACGGCCATGAGCGTTAGTATGGTCCTTATCTCCAATCCTGATAAGCTTCCAAGATTCCGTCTAAGAGAAGCTAACCAGGAGAATTATTCTTCAAACGTTTGTCTAACTAATTTTTCATCGTATTTTGTTCCCTTTTTCATTACCACAAGGCAAATAGCGGCAATCTTTCTTGCCAACGCCTTATTGGCCTCGCGTTTATCTAATTTTTTATTTTCCATTAAATGATTGTAATAATCTTTTAGTGCCGTATCGGCAGGAGAAATAATTACTCTCTGAGCCGCACCCATAAAAGCATTCTTCAGTTCGCTCCGCCCGTGTGGCGTGCGAGTACGTAAAATATAACCGTCGCTTTCGTCTCGATGTCTTACAAGTTTCGCATAAGCCCAGAGTTTATGTTTATTTTCAAATCTATGACCAGTACACATATATGCAGCAATTGCGTGTGCTCTGACGGGACCCACCCCAGGAATGGATCCTAGATTTTTAATAACCGGGATTTCAAACCGATTAGTCTTAAACTCATCGGCCCATTTCTTTTTGTTCATTTCAAGCTCGTTCATCTCTTTAAAAATTCTCTCAGCCACAATTTTCTTTGATGGATTTTTAATTTCTTGCCACTTGCTTTCGTTTCTTGACGTCAAATGACTAGATTGAGTTGCAATGCCTTCACTGCGAAGTAGAGCCTTGAAACCTTGTTTTAAAATACCAAGTCTTACTGCGGCACCTTCGTAATGACTAACAACAGATCTCAAATTCATGAGCGCACTATCCTCATGGTGAACTTGAGTATAATTTCCGGCTCTGAGTTGCATAACCAAATGAGTGGCATCACGATAATCATTCTTGGGACCAGATTTCTTTGGCAAGTGAGCAGGGTGGCAAACAATTAATTTATCAATTTCATCTTTTAAAACACAATAAATCCACTGGGCGATATTTGTCTCTTCAAACATCAGTGCCTTTGTTCCCGCAATGGATCTTGCCATATCTTTAAGGTTTCGCTCCGTTGTTTTAAATGTACCTTCTTTAATAACTTCGCCGTCCATTTTCACGGCCACAAAAGTACATGTTTTACTATGAGCATCGAGTCCTATATAATTTTCCATGCAGATGTCCTCCTGTTGTTAAACTTTTCCTTGGTAAGAACAGTTTAACTGGGCTCCTGGTTTGATTTCAAATCAGGAGCATCTGCATTTTTTTATAGCGTCGGCAATTAAATCACGTTCTAGCTGCGAAATACTTGCCAGAATGCTGAAAATCGCGATTCCAACTGCGCTATTTGTATCAATTTTTTCAGTGAGGCTAACAAAATGTACTCCCTTCTTTTTA
>CAYPZY010000423.1:0-2867 GCA_964415155.1 uncultured Bdellovibrionales bacterium | reverse complement strand
GTATAGTCCTCATGGAATCACGCAAATAAAATATAAATTTAAAGAAAACCGGGAAGTGGCTTTTGAGAAAACTGACCAATTTCTTCATGATCATTTAATTGGAACGCACTCCGCCCAAATATCCGCCCAGCGAATTTCGAAATGTGCTACATTGAGACCAGCCTGTGCCATTTCATCATAGAAAATCTTTGGAGAATATTCAAGTTCATGTGTACTATCCACATAAGGGAACAAACCAAGCTCCCGTTTCAGAGCCGCCACAAAATGGCGCTCAAACGTTGGCACACGAATTAAAAACTTATTCGGATTAAAACGCATTGTCAGATCCTTTAGGAATTCCGGACGATTCTTCAAATGTTCCAACACACTGGAAAGAACAATTACATCGAATGAACCACTATCAGGAATATCCGTAAACACATTTCCAACCACGAATCTTATACCAGGGTGGGAAAATCTCTTTTTCCCAAATTCAATTTGTTCAGCATCAAAATCAATTGCCAGTACCTTCGCGTTGGAATGAGAAGCAATAGCATATGCAAGGGCACCATATCCGCAGCCCAGATCCAAAACTTTTGCATTTTCGGGAATACGTTCGTAAAAGAAGGAATGAATACCATCCATCAACTCATGCTTAATATGAACGCCATCCCCCCAGCGTTTACTCTGTGCATCAATCTCTAAATTAACAACATCATAAATTCCCAAAAGCCAGCGAATTGCCTCTTTAGGGTCGGCGGATTTTTCCGCACCGAGCATTGTTTTTACAATGGTTCTCCGCAAGGAGCGGGGCAAAAGATAATATACAAACTTTTGGATAGTGCTTGAGATTTTGTAGGTTATCGAGCTCATTCAACAAATCCTTTCATAAATTCAGTCCACAAGGGGATCTGGCTTTCATAGTTATTATTTTCTGCAGTAAAGCGCCCATTATTCAACAAAGGCATTAGGGACTCAAAATTTGAACGATATACCTGCAACGCATAAAATGCAAGAGCTTCCGCATTCTCAACATCGGCCATCCATCCGTTTTCTCCATTCTTCACAAGATCCATTGCCTGACCTACTCGAGTGGTGACTAATGGTACACCACTTGCCATACTCTCCAATACAGCCTTAGGTCCACCTTCCTGTCGCGAAGAGACGATATACAAGTCCAAAGCTTGATATAGTTTGGCAATATCTGGGTAGGATTTAAGATAGACATGATGATAGGGAATTTGCGCTTCCTCAAGTCCTTTTTTTACGAAACCACGCGCCGGGCCGGAAAGTAATACAAATAACTCTGGAATATCCTTCTTAAGATATTTCATAGTTTGCACAAAAATATCCGGGCCTTTAATCATCTTTGGCTCGAAACCATCCTCCCAACCCACACCATCCTTCTGAAATGAACCAATCACAAAAGCAGATCGCGGAATACCAAGCTTTTCACGGGCAGCCCACTTTTGTTCCGCGCTACGAAAAGGGAAGTAATTCAAATTGATGCCAATTGGAATAAGGAAAATCTTCGACGGGTCAATCCCAGTTTCAAGAGTCATATCCCTCATTTCAGTGTGGGAAACCTGGATGCGCGCAATCCTTTCATGATGTTTTTCCACCGCACGATATACCCTATCAAAGCTATTATCTCCAGAATTTGGCATCCCATGAAAATATGCAAATCCAATCCGATTGGGGAGCAAATTTATCCAATCATCTTTCTGAAGAAAGAATTGGTTAGAGAAAAAAACAGACTGCGGTGTATATGAGTATTTCCAAATCGGCTTTACAACAGGCACACCTAGTTTTGAGCAAATTTCATTTAACTCACGCATCTCCCAATCTAACACCCAGCCAGAGTCATCTCCATACAGAATCAGACGTGAATACGGTTTCCAAGTTAAAGAAGCGATCCTCAATATATTTTTTGCCAAGCTAGTTTTTATATTCTTCATTGAATACTGTGAGGTGGATAAGACTCTTTAGAATTGAAAAGAGTCAGTTTAAGGTGAGGTGATTTGTTAAGGTTGAGTTTATCGTAAGTATATGGGACTTGCAAGCCCCATATACTTGCACTGGCGGCATGTGGTCCAGCGACGGATGAGGATGTTGAAACTTTATAAAAGCAAATGTAATCAACTAACTAGCGGCAAGCCTTCTTTGGGCTGGTGTATTCATACAGATAAGCATTCCCTTACTTTCTTGATTTCTTTCCGCTACAGTCATTTGAGGCTGAATGTAGGTAATGTCGAACCAACCAAATGTGGTTGGAATACTCAGCAACCACATTCCACAACAGATGGGTAACCCTAGTGTTGCAGAATGGGTTCACTCGTGTACAGACCTAGTACCAAGGCCAAATGCTCATTTTGCCTCCAAGCTTAGACCATGGACGCGAAATACAAATCTCAGGAAGCAACTGACTGTCAATTTTGCGTCAGCCCGATGAATATGCTACTTAATTGACAGTTCCCGCACGGAATCATAGAACAAGTTTGAGTAACTGATTCCAAGTAGATCTACCCGTGCTTTCAACGACATTTCCAGCCGCACTACTCAAACTTGAAGCCAGATTTTTTTCAGGACAACTGAGCATTTAGCCGTCCAATCTCATCATACAGTTTGTCAATCTGTCAATCGTCATCGAAAAGCTGGGCAAAGTCTTCCAAGGCTTGTCTTTTCCATTTGTGGGTTTGGCTCGGATAAACACTGTTTTTGGTTGTGATCTGCACTTTTTGTAGATCACCGTAAAACTTTCTTCTTTTTTCTATGCCGAAAACTTTGCAGATAATCTCGAATTCCGCGAACAGGCAACCAAGTCGGAAGATTCTCGAGTTTCTCCAAAGATTTCCACGCCTCACTGGAAGTGATTTCCTGCAAGGTCT
>CAYPZY010000422.1:0-2877 GCA_964415155.1 uncultured Bdellovibrionales bacterium | reverse complement strand
GCTTCTTTTTCACTCACTGCACCCTTGAGTGTTTGGACCTCAGCTTTAGCTTCGTTAAGGGCAGCCGTATCCATTTCTTTAACTACAGTGGGCGCTGCAGATGAGCGCTCTTCACTCATTGGTGGGGGCGGAACAGAAACGCCACCGGCGGGTGCCGTTGCTAATCTCGTAAACTGGGCACCATCGATCATTTTACGTAACAGATTTTCTAATTCGCCAAGTTTTGATGAAGAGTCGCCATCTCCTTCAACAAGCGATGGTTTTCTTAAATCTAAAAGAACCATGAGAGCCATGAGCATAATTGTTAAAAATGCCGAGGTTAAAATTATGGCATTAAGATGCGTGAAGAAAAATTTTATGACTACTTCTGTGCTCATCCTAACTTCGTTTCGGCACCCCCTAAAACTAAATAAAGCCTAGGAATCGCTCAGAAAAATTTAAAAATGCCATGGCCAGCCCTTCATCCCTATGTTAAGTACTTCTAATGATACAAAAACAGTACTTTGATCTAGTTATAAAAGGTGGATCGTGTCTGGTTCGCAAATCCAAAGAACAATCTTCTGAATTTCGCATCGAAAAATTGGACATTGGTATTGTTCACAACAAGATCGCGAAAATTGGTTTTATTCCAAATGACCAAGGGCGGGCGCTGTTACACGCCAACGATTTGCACATTCTTCCCGGAGTCATCGATAGCCAAGTACATTTTCGCGAACCAGGTCTTGAACATAAAGAGGATCTTTTTAGCGGAACCAAAGCTGCGGCACTCGGTGGTGTTACAACTGTTTTTGAAATGCCTAACACCACTCCCCCAACGACTTCTGAAGAAGCCTTCAAAAAAAAGGTCGAACTCGCTAAAGATCGCCTGTGGGTGAATTGCGGTTTCTATGTGGGCGCTAGCGAAGAAAACATTTCACAACTAAAACATCTTGAACTTCTACCTGGCTGTGTCGGCGTAAAACTTTTTATGGGAATTTCAACCGGCGGTCTGTTAGTTCAAATTTATGAATCCATCGAAAAAGTTTTGGCCGGCGGCAACCGTCGCATGTCGATTCACAGTGAAGACAACGCTCGCTTGGAAGAACGCAAAAAAGTTTTACAAGACAATCCGACAGTTCATCTTCACCCAGTTTGGCGTGATGAGGATACGGCTTTTATTTCTACAAAACGCATTGTGGCCTTAGCAGAAAAAACGGGTCGTCCCGTTCATGTTCTTCATGTGACTTCCGCTAAAGAAATTCAATTTTTGCGTGATCACAAAAAGTTAGTAAGCGTCGAATGCACGCCTCAACATCTCACACTTTTTGCCCCCGATTGCTATGACAACTTAAGTACCTTTGCACAAATGAATCCACCGATTCGCAGTAAAGAGCACCTGCTCGCTCTATGGCAAGGCGTTCTCAACGGCACAGTGGATGTGATTGGCTCTGATCACGCCCCTCATACTCGAGAAGAGAAATTAAAAAAATATCCGCAATCACCGTCGGGCATGACGGGTGTGCAAACACTACTCCCGATAATGCTTGATCATGTTAACTCCGAAAGATTATCTCTCGAACATTTGATGCCTTTAATCTCCTATAACCCCGCTCGCCTCTTTGGCTTGATGTCCAAAGGTCTTCTCGAAGAGGGCTTCGACGCCGACATCACTATTGTTGATATGAAAGCTCGCCGCACAATCACTAATGAATGGATCGCTAGCAAGTGTGGTTGGACGCCTTTCAATGGCAAACAAGTCACGGGCTGGCCTCGCTACACCATTGTTGGTGGCCAGATCGTAATGCAAGAAGATCAAGTTCAAGGATCACCGATTGGCGTGGTGCCGCGATTTTCTTGATGTGTCTACTGCACGAAAACCTACAGCGGAAAATTTTTAGGTTTGCCGTGTGGGTTAGCTTTGTTCGATCTGGCGCTGACGAAGCACTTGCACGATGGAAGTAAAAATTAATGCGCCGTTACTTCCGCTACGGAAGTAACTCTTTGCCGTCCCATTTGTTGACGATAGCGCTCACGATTGTGTGCTCCACACATGGCTTGTAAATTTTCTACGGAGTTATCACCTCCCGACCAAATAGGTTTAATGTGATCTGCTTGCAGCATCCAAACACTTCCACAGAGTTTCCCGTCCACCGCCTTGAACTGACAACAGCCATCTCTTTGCAAAACATAATCGCGCTTCTTAGAAGTGACTGTCGCAGTCGCATTTTCTGGTTTTTCAATCACGCGTTTTGCTTTTCGCACACGCTCTTTGGCCAAGTGAACCAAAAGATCACTCCACTTTCCTGTTGGCACTTCATGTGACATGATATTTCTAGCTTCGTTGATTAAAGCCCATTCTTCTTTAGTAAATAAAACTTCCACGCGAATCAAATCATCCTTTTGATAAGTCACCCTCGGTGCCTCTTTAATTTCAAGATCAAGTTCAAGAGCTACTATTTTTTGTGAATCGGCGGTGTTTTTGTTTTGCAGCTGCTCCACTAGTTTTCTTTTCGTCGCTTTGCTTACATTCTTCTTTTCGCGCGCACCTTTTTGTAGAACTCCGATTTGCGAAAGATTAAGTTCTCCCGACTCAATCTTCTCTCCCACCTCCGGAAGCTCATTAAGCAAACGAGCGGCATCGATACGTCTTTGCGCAGCGGCTGCAGAGTAATTGCAGGCTTCTGTCAGATAAGAAAACAAGTTGGGATAGCCAAGCGTTAAATACAAACGTCTCCGATCCGCTTCGGCAATATGATTTAAAACTTCTCGCAACAGAGCACGCTCCTGCGAAGACAAAGAGATAATTTTCTGACTCAAAGACTCATCGGATAAATTATATAGAAGCATCGATTCTCCTTTTTTGTGGTGGAATAATATAAATTTAAATTATTTACAATA
>CAYPZY010000421.1:0-2887 GCA_964415155.1 uncultured Bdellovibrionales bacterium | reverse complement strand
TTTTTTGTTGGGTTGTGAACCTTTTTGCGCTTTGATTGTTTAAAGTGAAGATGACAAACTTGAAAAAAATCAGCGATGAAGAGCTTTATAGGCAATTACATGCAGAAAGGGATCATCAGGGAGCCTTTCGCGAAATGTATGAACGCTATTCAGGTCCATTGTTACGTTTCCTTTATCGCTTTACCGCTAGCCAAGAAAAGGCCGAGGAAATCATTCACGATATTTTTGTCCAGATTCTTGAAGCCGATCCTTACGACTCGCTTCATGGCAGATTTAAGTCGTGGATCTTTACGGTTGCCAAGAATCGCGGGCTAAATCATGTTGCGAAAGCAAGTTATGAAAGTGCGCAACCGCTGATAACGGCAGTTAATGAAAGTTGCGAAGGCGCCATCATCGCCAAAGACAATCTGCGTTTTCTAAAGTCTCTTGAAAACAAATTGCCAATAGATTTGCTGGAAACGTGGCAACTACGAAAACGTGGCTTGGATCACCAAGAAATATCTCAGGAACTAAAAATACCTGTCGGTACTGTGAAGTCGCGTCTTCACAGACTGGTAAATTTTTTGCGCGAGGAGTTTTTTAATGAACAGGGAAATTGAAAAATCACTGACAGATTTTCATTTTGGAGAACTCTCGGAAGCATCGCGACTTCATTTGGAGCGAGATTTGTTTTGTGACCCGGAGTTATTGTTAAATTATTTTGACTTGAAACGGAGGATTGAATCGGCCGCCACTGTTCCGCAGATGCCTTCGCCTCACTTATGGGATGGGTTAAAGGAGAAAGCGCAACGCAAATGGAATAAGAAGACTCTGTCAATTTCTATTGGAATAGCAATTGCTGCGGGTGTGGCTTTGTTTTTGTTTTTTTCGGCACAGAATGAAAAGGGACATGGAATTTTATTTGATGGTCGCGATGAACTTTCTACGAATTCAACGGTTCTATAAAACAGGAGGAACCTGTGAAAAAAATAATTTTACTTTGTGGTCTTTTGACTTTTAACGTTCAGGCAAGCGAAAAATTTAGCGACGCCGAGAAAAACTTCTCGTTAGTAATGAAAACGCTTTTGGAAAAGCACGTCGACTCTAATGTTAGTAAGGAAGATCTTTATAGGGCTGCTACTGCGGGAATGCTGGCATCATTAAATAAAAATGATAAGGATTGGAATAAGCTCTTATCGCCAACGGAAGTCAAAAATCTTCAAGATGATTTGTCGGGCAAGGTTTCTGGTATTGGTGTCGTTGTGAAGTTTGATGCGAATGATAAGTTTCCCATCATTCTGGACGCTCTTCGTGGCTCGGCCGCCCAAAAAGCGGGTCTTAAAAAGGGTGATCAAATTTTGAGTGTCGATGGAAAAAGATTTACACCTGATCACTTTAGAGAGTTGGTAAATGCCATTCGCGGTGAAACAGGTAAAACTGTCAGTCTCAAAATTTTGCGAGACGAGGACGCTTCTTTGGTAAAAGTCAAAAGGGAAGTGGTACCTTTTGAACCAGTGGCTTTCAAACCCATAGATCATAAAACGGCGCTTATCAAAATTGGTTATTTTACAGAGCAAGCACCGACCTTGGTTGCTGACGCTCTCAAGAAATTTAATAACGGTGGTTTTAAATTTCTTATTTTAGATCTGCGCGGTAATGGGGGCGGCGGTTTTGAGAGTGCCATTAAGACGTCTGGTCTGTTTATTCCTAAAGGAGGCTTAATTGCCACCGCTAAAAATCGGGAGGGAAAAATTACTGAGTACAAGTCCGACGGTCAGTTGTATAAACAGGGGACTTCGCTTTATATTCTCGCCGACAAAGATACTTCATCAGGTGCCGAGCTTTTTGTAGCAGCAGTTAGTGAAATCCAAAATGCGAAAGTGATTGGTACACGTACCTTTGGAAAGTGGAATGCTCAGAGAGTAGAAAATCTCTCTAATAAATTTGCGTTTAAGTACACAACCCAAGAGTTCTTTTCGCCAAAGGGCAATTCCTATGAAGATCGCGGTCTGGTTCCAGATGTTGAAATAGAACTTGAGAAGGGGTTGGAATCGAAGGAGTTAGACGGAGAAGAAAATCTCTCAAAGCGCTTAGAAAAAGATCGACAATTAAAGACTGCTCTGCAATTAATCGCTACATGAAAAATGTCGCCTTTGTTACTTCTAGTGAGGACGCCGATCTGACCAGCGATGATAGATTGGCGATCCCGGTTTTAAGAGATCAGGGAATTGAGATCACTCCCGTCGTTTGGGACAGCGAATTTAATCCTGATAAGTTTGATGCTCTCGTTTTTCGTTCTTGTTGGGATTATCATAGAAAGTGGCAGAAATTTATTTCACTGCTTGAAAGCCTTAAAAAGCACCCTCACGTTTTTAATTCACCGGATGTAATGCTTTGGAATGTCAATAAAAAGCATCTCCTTGATTTGGCAGATAAAGGTGTAAAAATCCCTCGAACGAAGTGGTTTACTAGCGGCAAAAAAGTCGAGGTGTCACAACTTGGCTTTTCAAACAATGTCGTGGTCAAGCCTGCCATCTCCATGGGGGGTGACGACACTTATCTGGTGCCGAGTAATGACATCTATCGACTCAATAAAATGACCAATGAGTTGCTTCGCGATCGTGACGTTTTACTTCAAGAATTCATTCCCGAGATTCAAACTGCGGGTGAAACTTCCTTCATTTTTTTCAGCGGAAAATTCAGTCATGCGCTCTGCAAAAAGCCAAAACATGGTGAGTTTCGCATTCATGTAGAATATGGCGGAACTCACACACTTGTTGAACCAAGTTCTGCGCAAATTAGTGCCGCCGAATACGTTTTAATGGCCGCAAATAAAGATTATCTCTACGCCAGAGTTGACGGCGTTTTTCGCGGCAGCGAGTTCGTTTTGATCGAACTTGAACTGATT
>CAYPZY010000420.1:0-2887 GCA_964415155.1 uncultured Bdellovibrionales bacterium | reverse complement strand
AAAATCTAAGAGCCCTGTGTGGTGCGCATAATCGCCAAAGGTACAACAACCAAGTGGGAAGACAACGAGCTGCCACGGTGGCAGTGGGAAAAACTGAACAGGGTCGGTCGTAAAAGCAGTACTGCCACGCTGGCAGTGGGAAAAACTGAGAAGGTAAGATGAAACCAGACAAAAAAGTAAAGGGGACATCTTAAGTCCCCTTTACAGTTCGTTAAAGGCGAAAGTAGGACCTAAACTGGTCTCACTCCCGCCCATGGTATGCGTAAGTTATCTATCATAGGCATCACCTCCTCATGAGACCATAGACGATCTCATAAATAGTATACCCAAAGAAATTTCTTTTAGCTTATAGAAACTTGTTATGGTAAATATAATTCTCAAATTTGATACGTAATATGGAAATAAATTTTTCACTTTTAAATCAAGTCGGTCTCATCACGCTACAAAGGCCTAAAGCGCTGAACAGTCTTAATTTGGAAATGGTTTCAGTTTTAGCCGATACACTTCGCGACTGGCAACGCAACGACAATATTAAAGTCATCTTTGTGAACACAAAGGAAGATCATTTTTGCGCCGGCGGCGATGTCAAACAGGTGCGTGAGTCTATTTTGCAAGCACATCGAATTAAAGTTGAAGATTTCTTTTGCAATGAGTACCTATCCGACTTTTTGCTCTACAACATGGAAAAGCCCGTCATCGCCTTCTCCAAAGGTTTCACTATGGGAGCGGGTCTCGGCCTTTTTCGTAGCGCCAACTACCGTATTGCCAGCGAAAAAAGCGTTTACGCCATGCCTGAGATTGCCATTGGATTTTTTTGCGATGTTGGAGCTAGTTGGTTTTTGAACCAGGTCATGGAACCATTTGGTCACTTCCTCGGATTAACAGGTGCGCGGTTTAATAGTGCCGACGCGCTTGACATGGGAATTGCTAACTATTTTATGAGCGAATCCTTACAACACACTTTAATCGAAGAATTAGCTGACATCACGTGGGAAAAGGACGCACCTGAAAATCACGAGATCGTTGCGAACCTTTTAAAGAGCTATCACCAGTCGGGGCGATTAGAATCGCAACTACTAAAACATGGTCGGGAAATAGAAAACGTCATGCAAGCACCTTCGGTCATCGAGTTTTTTGAAAAACTACGTTCATCAAAACTGAATGAAATCTATGAGCAGGTTCGTTACGGTTCTCCCCTATCCGTTTCCGTTATTTTTGAACTTCTTAACCGCGCTCGCAAATGGTCGCTCGGCGACGCTTTCATTCAAGAATGGTTACTCGCCTTAAAGTTTTCTAGCGAAAAAGATTTTCCTGAGGGCGTGCGGGCGCTACTTGTCGAAAAAGATAAAAAACCCACCTGGCAATATGAAAGTTTCTCCGGCATCTCTACAGATCTTGTTAATTCCTATTTTGATTTCAAAGTCGAAAATAACAAAATGAAAAAGGCGATTTCGGGAGCCAACCTTGGCTAATTGGCTTACCTCTGCGAACAAGAAAATCACAGACTGCCAACGCTGCCCTCGCCTCATCAAATACTGCCAGAAGATCGCCAAAGAAAAACGTAAGTCCTTCATGAAGTGGAATTACTGGGGAAAGCCCGTTCCCAACTTTGGTGATTCCACTGCTCGTCTATTAATTGTGGGTTTAGCACCTGCCGCCCATGGCGCTAATCGAACCGGTCGCATGTTCACAGGTGATCGCAGTGGCGAATGGCTTTACCGCGCCCTTCACAAAGCCGGCTTCGCCAATCAAGCAACTTGCGCTGATGCAAAGGACGGTCTGAAACTCACGGATTGTATGATTACGGCAGTTAGTCATTGCGCGCCTCCTGATAACAAACCAGAGCCCAAAGAAATTTTGAATTGCCAGGAATATTTGGAAGAGTGCTTTAGGGAACTCTCACCAAAAGTGATTGTCGCTTTAGGATCGATCGCGTGGAATGCCGTGTTTGCGCATTTCACCCGCCAAGGATTCCACAAAGGTGCCCGACCTAAATTTTCACATGCAGCGGTAGTAAAATTAGAAAATGGCCTGACGGTGATAGGGAGTTATCACCCGAGCCAACAAAATACTTTTACGGGCAAGTTAACCGAGCCAATGTTCGATAAAGTTTTTTCACTGGCTCGTGGTGTGATAAGGTTCTAGGTCAGTTATTTCTGAACGCCCGCTTTTTCAAGTTCTACAACGCACCTTCTCACAAAAATCTGACCATTTTCGTTAGAACTAGATTGAAATCCTTTTGCACACGAAATGTCTTTAACTTTAATTGCGCAATCTTGAGTCACGTCTTGGATACGACAAAACTCTTGGACTACTGCTAAAGCTTGGTCATGAACTTTTTGATCGACTACCCCAACTCCTTGACTCTGCAATTGCGATGCTTCCTCAGCGTCTCTGACATCATTGATTTGCGCGTAAGTTACGGCATTTGCCGCTGCCGCATTTAAGACAAGGGCTAACATAAACGATAGAATCTTCATACTCGGCTCCTTTTTGGGGTCCTTAGAGCAAAAGCTTGGCCAGTGCTTGAAGACATCTCCTCGATTTAACAGCAATAGACATCTCTCTGCTAGCCTATTTGTGTCGCTGCAGGCGATTTTTGGCGGTATCGCGGGGCTATGTGCTTGACATCCGATTGGAGGTACAGCTACCCCGTCCAACAATACTCGCCACCTTTAACAAACATGGCGGCTTGAATTCGATCGCAACCGACACCCTCAAATTGGTTTATCAGAATATAATCGCGAATATTTAAGTAGGCGCGAAAACCCATTATCACTCTCGTAAAAGGTCTGTAGTCCCAAAACTTACCTTTAACTTTATTCCATCGGCTTTTACCAGTGACTGCCATTGCGATAGCAGAAGTCAGTGCACATATAAAGGGTTT
>CAYPZY010000419.1:0-2888 GCA_964415155.1 uncultured Bdellovibrionales bacterium | reverse complement strand
TCTAATCAAACACCCAAACAAATCATCGACGACATACTGACATTGCCTGCCGGCACTAAATTTTATTTGATGGCACCGATGGCCCAAGGCAAAAAGGGTGAATTTTTAAAGGAATTCCGCAAGTGGTTGGGACTCGGTTACTCCAAAGCAAAAGTCGATGGAGAATACATAGATCTTGCAACAGCAGAGCGCCTTGCTAAAAAGAAATCACACGACATCGATCTCATCATTGATCGCCTCATCATAAAATCCGACTTGGTTGATCGTCTAAAAGAAAGTGTCAACTCAGCCCTATCCATCACCAACGGTTACGTTTCTGTCGAAGACCTCAGTGGTAAACGTAAAAACTATTCTTTACATAAAGCCTGCCCGGGCTGCGGTTTTAGTTTTCCCGAAATTGATCAACGCTTCTTCAGTTTCAATAACCCCCGTGGCGCCTGTATTTCGTGTAATGGAGTAGGCTATATAGAGGGTGAAAGCTCCGAACAAGACGAAGAAAGCGGCGATGAACACTTAGACGATGCAAGCGATACTCCTTGTCCAAGTTGTTTAGGAACACGTTTAAAGCCTGAAGCTTTAAGCTTTACTATTGGCGAAAAGAATATTTTTGAGGTATCGGAGCTTGATTGTGAATCCTTGCTAAATTTCATCAACGGGTTTTCTTTTGCTGGCAAAGAGAAATTGGTTTCTGAAAAGATTGCCGAGGAAATTTCTTCTCGAATAAACTACTTAATTCGCGTTGGTGTCGGTTATCTTAACATGAATCGGATGACCAAAACCTTATCGGGTGGCGAAGCACAACGTATTCGTCTCGCTTCACAACTCGGCTCCTCTCTCATTGGTGTTCTCTATGTTCTTGATGAGCCCAGTATTGGTCTACACGCTAAAGATCACGAAAGCCTTTTAGAGATCATTCAAGAGGTAAGAAATCGCGGAAATACCGTTCTGATTGTCGAGCACGATGAATCAACGATCGCTAAGTCCGATTACATATTTGATATTGGTCCACGCGCCGGTGTGCTCGGTGGCGAGATTGTTTCTAAAGGAACTCCGCCAGAGATTATTAAAGATCCCAAGAGCTTGACCGGAAAGTATCTTTCTAAAAAACTTCACGTATTTGAACGTTCTAAGCGGCGCTCGACCGGGTCACAAAAAATTGTACTAACTGGGGCGACGGGAAATAATCTGAAAAATGTCGACGTTGAAATTCCACTTGGAAACTTTATTGCCGTAACGGGAGTTTCGGGTAGCGGTAAAAGCACTTTGATTATCGACACTCTTTACAAAGCTCTTTCCAATCATTTTAATAAATCTAGTTATACAGTTTCGCCATTTAAAGAAATTACTGGCACTGATCTGATTGATAAAATTGTCGAGATAAATCAAAAGCCAATCGGTCGTACACCGCGCTCAAACCCAGCCACCTATGTCGGAGTTTTACCTCTCATTCGCGATTTATATGCTAACCACCCAGAGTCCAAAATCCGCGGCTACAAACCAGGTCGCTTTAGTTTCAATGTAGCGGGCGGTCGTTGCGAAGCATGTCAGGGCGCCGGGATGATTCGTGTTGAAATGCATTTTCTCTCGGATGTGTTTGTTCAATGTGATACGTGTCTTGGTCGCCGCTACAATCGAGAAACTCTTAATATTAAATATCGAGACAAATCCATTGCTGACGTTCTAGCAATGAATGTGGCGGAGGCAACCGAGTTTTTCACCAATCATTCCCACATCCATAAAAAACTGGAAACACTTCATCGCGTAGGTCTCGACTACATTACACTTGGACAGAGCTCCACAACACTTTCTGGCGGGGAGGCTCAGCGAGTAAAGTTGAGTAAAGAACTATCCAAGCGCGGAACCGGCAAAACTCTTTACATATTGGATGAGCCGACGACAGGTCTGCATTTCCACGATGTTTCCAATTTACTTCAGCTTTTACATGAGTTGGTGGACCAAGGAAATACCGTTATTGTCATTGAACACCATATTGATGTCATAAAATCTGCAGATCATGTTATTGATTTAGGTCCTGGCGGTGGCGTTCACGGTGGCGAGATTGTTGCCGCGGGCACTCCAGAATATATTGCGCAAACAAAGCGAAGCGCGACAGGAAAATTTCTAGGCTAATTTTTTGCTGTCGATAACAAATTTTTCATTACTTAATTTGGCGTAAGCCTCGACTTCCGAAATCTCATTATTTTCAAAACGAAAATATATTTTTTCGGGTGGAGCTGACTTGGTGAAATTAAAAAGCACCAGGGAAATTAAATTTAAGAGACTTTGTTTTCGCTATTCACTAGTGAAGTTGTCATAGCAACATCACCAGTGAACAAATAATCGAACTACAATTTCATTACTGAGAATGCGACGATCAAAGCAAGAAGTACGAGTGACTCGATAAGCGCAAGACCAAGAACTAAGTTGTTCTTAATTTTTGGCTCAGCTGATGGATTTCGTGAAATACCATCAAGCGCAGCTGAAACGGCTTTACCTTGTCCCAAGGCACCACCGACGGCAGCAATCGCAATTGCCAAACCGGCTGCTAATGGACCCCAACTTGTTCCGCCGTGAGCCGCTGCGGCTTCTTGAGCAAGAGCTGGAGTTGCTACCAACGTTGTGGCCAATGCCAATAATAGTTTGTTGTTTCTCATGGTTTCTCCTTATTAGTGATCATGCTCCGTTGCCATCGATACGTAAACCATTGATAGCAAAACAAAGACATAAGCTTGAATTAAACAAACAAATAAACCAAATCCGTAAAAAATAACTGAAACAGGAATGTAACCTGTTTTATCCAGGAAGGTCGAAAGAACTTTGTGGTCACCAATCATGTTGGCGGCCAACCGAATTCCCAGAGTCATCGGGCGAAACAAATGAGAAATAAC
>CAYPZY010000418.1:0-2899 GCA_964415155.1 uncultured Bdellovibrionales bacterium | reverse complement strand
TGTTTCCCATCGTATCAAGTTTTCCCAACATATTTCCCATGTTTTGATCCATGTTACCCATGGTCTTCTGCATTCCACCGAGTGCGCCCTTCATCTCGCCCATAGATCCTTTCATGTCCTTCATGTCGGAAGCCATGCCTGTAAGGCCATCTTTCATCTGCTTCATATCACCCGACATCCCTGAAATAGAGGTGTTCATGCTTCCCATCTTAGAATCCATACCTTTTAAGACTTTCATGTCCTCTCGCATTCCATCCATCTTTGAGCCCATAGCCTTCATTTCATCAACAGTGGCATCCATTTTCGTACCCATTCCGGCAGTAGTGGCTTCCATCTTATTCATCATGTCCATTTTTTTACTCATCTCCCGCGAGACGGTTAAAAGCTCATTAGTCGTATTTTTCATATCTTTCATATCGTTTAGAGGACCACAGGCCGATGTTAACGACAAAATACTAATGACAGCAGAAATACTGGGTTTCATAGGCTACTCCTAAATTTAAGCAAAGGGCTTAGAGCAAGGCCTATGCCTGAACTGTGCAGTTTTTACACAAATAGGCGCGATTTGGCGGGGTGATGGAAGGGCGGGAAATAACAATTGCCGTCTTGAAGCGACAAAACTGGGCTACCTTGCTGTTGATGGCATTATCAACAATTAGGTAGTCCAGTTTAAAAAACGTAACCCCATAAAAAACAATCCCGCAGCCAGCGATTTGATGATCCATGAGTCTTTAACTTTATGAGAAAGATGTGCCCCCAGTTGCGCTCCTAAAATAACGGAAGGAACGAGCCAAATAAGCTTGGAGGCTTGCGTGTCGAGATGACCGGCGAAAAGATGTTCCATAGTTCCTAAAAAAGCAACAATAGCTAAAATGGCATGCGAGGTAGCGGTGGCAATGTGAACGGGAAAGTTCAACACGCGCACCATTGCGGGAACATGAATTATGCCGCCACCAATTCCTAAAAAACTCGAAATGAATCCAATGATCGTGCTTATAAAAATTCCCAATTTTTTGTTATAAGCAATAAGATATTGCTGACCGCTGCTATCGGTTAGGACTCTACCTTTATGAGATGAGTTTTTAGTAACATCCGTTTTTATTTTGCCAAAAAAAATATAAATAGAAATCAAAACCAAAACAATTCCAAATCCTAGTTGAAACAATTTTCGCGGAATAAGCGAAGTCATGTAAGCTCCCAATATAGATCCTGGAGCGGCAGCTAAAGAAAATATAAACACCGAGTGATAATCGATTCGCTTTTTTTTTGCATAGGCAATAGAACCGGAGAGCGCGTTCCAAAAAACGACAGCGAGTGATAACGCTGTCAAATTTTCAGGTTCAGAATTAGGATACAGTAAAAGCAAAACAGGAACTAAAATAAAACCGCCGCCAGCCCCAATGAGAGTGCCAAATGTGCCAACGCAAAAGCCCACAAGTAAAAGTAGTGCAGACTCGCCACTTACCACAAGGTTATCTCTCCGTATAGAGATAACAGCGCCGAGGACATCGAATTTTGATAATTGGAAGGATAGCTTTCCCTAATGACCTCGCGAGATAAAAGGTTTTGTGTTCCACCTTCAACGCGAAAATTCAGAGTCGTATTACCTTCGTTACCGAGGCGGAACCGGCCAAATTGCACACCAATAATAAAGTTGAAAATATCCTCGCCGATCTCTACACGATTTTCTGCCAAGGTCCCATCACCGGCACAGCTCGCACCTGAACTTGCGTCACAGCGGATAAGTAACAGGGATCTACGTCGTTGCAAACTCACATAAGGTGTTATTTCGCCGTTAAAAATTCTCGCCACCTCTTGTGCGTAATTAAGACTAACACCCCAGTTGCGATCCCATCCCGCAAGAGCGCCAAGACTAATTTTGGAATTATTCTGCCAAGGAAAAAAATCGTACTGAACGCCCGCCCCTTTTGTCATTGCGTAAATATAGTAGTTGTTAGCAAAGCGATAATTGGTGCCAATCGAGGCATTAATTGTCGGACTAGTTGGAAAGTGTGTCTTGCCATCACTCAATGTAATTCTTTGATCTTCAAAATAAATTTCGGAACGAGTGAAATAAGGATTTGATTTATAAGACTGACTTTTCACAATATCGGGAAAAAATGGCAGATGGGGACTGCGTTCGTTATTTCGATACTCAGCCATCTGACAGGAACTTAAAACCAATATTGAGGCGCCTGAAATAAAATATTTAAAAACTTTTACCATTCCCATCTCAATCCCAAGGTTGCCGGGCGATCCGGTAAGAAAACAGGTGCAAATTGCACAGTGGAACTTTCTTTCTCTGAGCGATTGTTCCGCCTTGTCACTATTTTGGCGAAGCTATGTCCCAATGCCAGTCCTAGTGGAATATCGCTCCACCAATGTAGACCTGTAGCAACCAGTGCTTGCGAAACAAGAACAGTCAGCGGATACCCCAGATAAGGAATCCATTTGTATTCGGGGTAATTGTCCCAAACAACCAAGAAAGTCGCATAAAAAGTTGCGATATGCCCAGAGGGAACAGCATCATATTTTTGAATGTCAGAGTTGGCCCGCATTTGCTCGGGGAATGGTTCCCAAGCTCCAGTCCTTGTTGTTGCCTTAAACGGGCTTTCTCGGCCAGTGATATGCTTGATGATTTGTACGACTGCCCCAGTGGACAAAATAACTTCAAGAGTTTGGCTCATGGTCCGCTGCGCGCGCGAATCAGTCGAAAAAAGATAGCCGTACAAGCCAAAAGCACCTGCCAAGGCAACCTGCGCGTAGCCATCGCCCATACTCACAAAATGCCAATTCATATTATGAATAAAATTATCATTATTATGATATCTCTCAAACTCTTTCCAACTTTCATAGTCTGTAGCTACCAGAAACGCCGTCAATAATCCTAACGTAATAA
>CAYPZY010000417.1:0-2914 GCA_964415155.1 uncultured Bdellovibrionales bacterium | reverse complement strand
GAAAAATTATTAAGATCGGAATCCAGGTAAATGAAAAAATCAGCAAAAAAAGCAGCCACTACAACGACACCTTTAGTGCAAAAGTTTATTTTTGTTACGGGCGGAGTGGTTTCCTCCATTGGTAAGGGGCTTACAGCCGCAAGTATCGGAACTCTTCTTGAATCACGTGGTTTCAAAGTTTCGTTAATGAAGTGTGATCCCTACATTAACGTTGATCCAGGAACGATGTCGCCACTTCAACATGGTGAAGTTTATGTGACCGAAGATGGTGCAGAAACAGATTTGGATTTAGGCCACTATGAACGTTTCACCTCGGGGCTGGTCAATCGCACCAACAGTGTAACGACTGGCCAAATTTACGAAAGTGTTATCGGTAAAGAGCGACGTGGTGACTATCTCGGTGGAACTGTCCAGGTCATTCCACATATTACTGATGAAATCAAATCGCGAATTTTTCAGGCCGCGCAAGGTGCCGAAGTAGTTATTGTCGAAATTGGTGGAACTGTAGGGGATATTGAAAGCCTTCCTTTCATCGAAGCGATTCGCCAAATGCGCGTTGATTTGGGATTTAACAATACATTATTCGTGCACGTGACTTATGTTCCTTACATCGCGGCTGCCGGTGAGCTAAAAAGTAAACCGACACAACATTCAGTTAAAGAACTGCGAGAAGTAGGTATTCAACCAGATGTTCTCGTTTGTCGCAGCGAAAAACCTATTCCTCAAGAAATGAAATCGAAGATCGGTTTGTTTTGTAGTGTCCACCCCGAAAATGTAGTTTCGGCAAAAGATGCGGCTAGCATTTATGAAGTGCCACTTTTGCTTCATGATGAAGGCCTTGATCAACGAGTGATAGATCATTTTCAGTTTAAAAATAAACAGCCAGAACTTGCTGGCTGGGTAAAAATGGTGGAGACATTAAAAAATCCTAGCAAAAAAGTCACGATTGCTATTGTTGGTAAATATGTCAGCCTTCATGAAAGTTACAAATCACTTAACGAAGCTATTGTTCACGGCGGTATCGCCAACAGCTGTCATGTCGATATTTTATTTGTGAACTCCGAGCAACTGACTAAAGAAAATGTGAACAGAGTTTTAAGTGCTGCTAACGGTATTTTGGTTCCCGGTGGTTTTGGTGAACGCGGAATTGACGGTAAGCTTTTAGCTATTCAGTATGCCCGCGAGTCGCGTAAACCTTACTTCGGAATCTGTTTTGGAATGCAGCTTGCGGCGATTGAATTTGCTCGCCACGTTTGTGGAATTACCGATGCCACTAGCCGCGAATTTAAAGATGGACCGGCCTCGAGAAATTTGATTATCGATTTTATGGAAGAGCAAAAAAAGATTTCTGATAAGGGCGGAACGATGCGGTTGGGGGCTTATGCGTGTCAACTTGAAGATGGGTCACTAGCCAAGGAAATTTATGGCAAGGCGGCTATTTCGGAAAGGCATCGCCACCGCTATGAGTTCAACAATAAATTTCGTGGCCTTTTTGAAAAGAAAGGAATGAAAGCAACAGGCGTTTGCCGAGAACGAGATTTGGTAGAGATCATTGAAATTCCCTCGCATCCTTGGTTTGTTGCTGTTCAATTTCATCCGGAATTTAAGTCGCGGCCTTTGAATCCACATCCTTTATTCGCCAAATTTGTGAAAGCAGCGCTGAAGCAAGAAAGCATTCATGCGGGAATAGAAAAAAAGGCGAAAGATAAAAAGAAACGCAAAGCGCGAAAGTTTCTTGGAGAACAAGCTCGTGGAACCAACTAGTTTTTCGTCATCGCAAAAGCAGGAAATCGTCAGTGAGGCTAAAAAAGTTTTAAAAATCGAAGCCCAGGCCATTGAGAATCTGAATAATTATTTAGAAGATAATTTTTTGCGAGCTGTTGAGCTTGTTTTTAAGTGTACGGGTAAGGTCATTATTACTGGCATGGGTAAGTCAGGGCAGATTGCCCGCAAAATTTCCAGCACACTTTCATCAACAGGCACGCCCTCAGTCTTCGTGCATCCGAGTGAAAGTTCGCACGGTGATTTAGGCGTTATCAGTAACGGTGATATTGTAATTGCAATTAGTTACGGTGGAGAGTCTAGCGAACTCAATGACATTATTTCTTTTGTCGCGCGTAAAGGTAATCCTTTGATAGGGATTTCTGGTAACCCGCAAAGCACATTGGCTAAATCTTCAGATGTTTTTGTAAATGTTCGAGTTGAATTGGAAGCCTGCCCTATGGGATTGGCACCAACTGCGAGTACGACAGCGACGTTAGCTATGGGAGACGCTTTAGCGATGGCTGTTTTAAAACTTCGCGGTTTTCGCGAAGCTGATTTTGCGCAATTACATCCTGGCGGCAAACTTGGTAGAAAGCTTTTGACGCGAGTAAAAGATCTCATGCGATCCGGCGAAGAATTGCCGCTAGTCAAAAAAGAAACGCATTTACGTGATATCCTCTTAACTCTTGCGCGTGGCGAAGTTCGCGGAGTCGCTGGCGTTGTTAATGATTCCGGTCAACTTATCGGTTGTATTACTGACGGCGATATTCGTCGGCGAGTGGCAGCTAGTCCCAACTTTATTTCTGATCGCGCGCAGGACCTCATGTCCAACAAGCCAAAAACCATTGCTTTAGATGAACTGGCAGAGAAAGCTCTTTTAGAAATGGAACGCCATAAAATTCAGTCGCTATTTGTTCTAGATAGTGCCGAAAAAAATAATTTGGTAGGCGTTATCTATATTCAAGATTTATTGCGCGCGAAAATTCGTTAACTGAATTTGGAAAATAATTTTCGATAAAGATCCATCACCATTTTGTTGAGTTCATTTAAGCCACCGCCGAGCAATCGCGAAAAAGATATTCCCACTAACTGTGTGTTGGTGTCGCTATTGATGTGCACATGGCGAACAACACCATCAAATTCAAAATGG
>CAYPZY010000416.1:0-2914 GCA_964415155.1 uncultured Bdellovibrionales bacterium | reverse complement strand
ATGTGTGCCGCCTTCGACCGTATTGATATTATTGGAATAGGTGTAAATGGATTCAGAGTAGGAGTCGTTCCACTGCATACCAATTTCGACTTCGACCTCATCGCGACGGTCTTTAAAAAAAACGACATCTTTGTGTAAATTCTTTTTCGCTTCGTTAAGGTAGGAGATAAAATCCTTTAAACCGTTGGTGAATTGATAGGTCTGCTTTTTATCTACTCGTTCATCAGACAAATTAATTTTTAGACCGGCATTTAAGAAAGCTAATTCCCGAAAGCGATTCGCTAATGTATCGAAGTTATACTTGATGGTTTCATCTTTGAAAATTGTGCGATCAGGTTTGAAAGTTGTTCGTGTACCGGTTTTTTGTGTTTCTCCAGTTTTTTCTATAACACCAGTTGGTATACCTTTTTCAAAAGACTGTGTCCAAACGTGACCGTCACGTTTTACTTGCACTGAACAAAAACTCGAAAGTGCATTCACGACAGATGCGCCGACACCGTGCAGACCGCCTGATACTTTGTAGGAATCTCCACCGAATTTTCCACCAGCATGAAGGACCGTCATAACAATTTCTAAAGCAGATTTACCTTGTTTATGGCTATCCACAGGAATACCGCGGCCGTTGTCTTCTACCGTAATACTATCATCGGGATTTATTGTAACAGTGACCTCGTCACAAAATCCCGCAAGCGCTTCATCTACCGAGTTATCAACAATTTCATAAACAAGGTGATGGTAGCCTTTGACACCGGTATCACCGATATACATACCAGGACGTTTTCTGACCGCCTCTAATCCTTCTAAAACTTGAATAGAATCGGCGGTATATTGTTTTTGGGTGGTTTGCTCTGACACTATTTCCTCTTTAATCATTTCGGTCGACAAGGGTTCCATCTTTCATTTCAAAGACAGTGTATTTGTCTTTTTTCATGAATTCGCGAAAGCGTTGGTCAGTGCTCGTAATAAACACTTGGGCATTGAGTTGACTAACCAATTCCATCAAATTCATTTTTTTTCCTAAGTCCAATTCTGATAGTACGTCATCCAAAAGCAATACAGGATACTTTTGAAAAACCCTATAATGATACATGATTTGCGAAATTTTTAAAGCTAATATCAAAGATCTTTGCTGACCTTGAGAACAATAATATCTTGCGTCTTTTCCATTATATACAAAGTTCGCTTCATGTCGGTGAGGACCGATCAAACTAGTACCACTGGCAATTTCAGCAGCCCGCAATTGTTGTGCTCTTTTAATCAACGCATCATAGATTTCTGGCGACTGAAAATCGCTGATATTGCGATCGGAAACTATGTAAGTAATGGCCGCCGCAACTGGAAAAGAGAAAATAGAATTTAAGTGCTGATTGAATTCATTTTGAATGGCACCGATGGCTACTAAGCGAGCATGAGTTAGGTCGGTGGCAGCTTGTAAATAGGGCTCACTGACACTTTCAAACAAATCAAAAAATTCAGCAGGAGAGATTTTGCCTGCTAAATGATCTTTGAGAATTCGATTACGAGTTCTAAGTACCTTTCTAAATTGGCTTATAACGCGAAAATTTTGCGGCTGGTGCAGTAAAACCATCTCGTCTAACAGATCACGACGCTCCTGACTTCCTGATTTAATGGCAGCCAAACTTTCGGGGCTGAATAAAACAGCAGAAAAGTTTTTAACCAATTCTGTCGCGTTGGTCTTTTTGTCGTTTAACAAAATAGATTTCTTGTTTTCCGAGATAGCGATCTGGATCTTGAAATCCTTGTTCGCGGAGGAAACATCGGCACGGGCTACTGCTGGCAAACTAGGATATTTAAAGTTTACAAACGTGGATAGCTTAGAAGGCCGGAATCCCTCGCCTCGGCTTAAAAAATATATTGATTCAATGAAATTAGTTTTTCCTTGGCCGTTCTCGCCAAGGAAAATATTGCACGTCGGATTTAAAGAAACTTTTATTTCTTCAAAATTACGAAAGTTTCGTAGTTCTACTTTTTTTATCTTCATCAAATACGCATAGGCATGACTACACAAGTGTAGTTGCTATCTTCATGCGGCCGCAATAGTCCCGGCGACAGTTGATCATTTAAAGAAATATCAACATCCTCTTCATCGCAAGCTGACAAAACATCTAAGATGTAACGAGCGTTAAAAGAAATCTTCAAACCGCTACCATCGTAATCAATGTCTAATTCTTCTTTGGCATTTCCTAGTTCTGGATCATTAGAAGTAATTTCCATTTTACCTTTGGAAATCGACAAAATAACACCTCGCGATTTTTGATTTGCCAAGAGTGAAACTCGTTTCAAAGAGGTTATGAGTGGTTCACGTTTTACTTGAATCTTCTTAGAGAGCTTTTCTGGAATCAACTGTTGATAATTGGGATATTTGCCTTCAACAAGTCTAACCATGAGTACCGTAGATTCATTTTTTAAAATGAACTGTGCTCCTTCGACGGCCATTTCAAATGTTCCAGAAACTGATTCTAGAAGTTTGCGAATTTCATTCACGCCTTTACGAGGAATAATAACTCCATGTTCAACTTTAAGCGCGCCCTTAATATCCACTTTTCTATCGATAAGACTTAGACGGTGACCATCGGTAGCGACCATTCTAAAAACTGGCGCTTTATCTTTTGCTTTAGCTTCAAAGTAAACCCCGTTGAGGTGATATCGAGTCTGATCGTTGGATACGCTGTAAATAGTTTTATCGATCATATCCAAAAACTGTTTCGATTCGATTCTGATAAAATCTTTGGTCGAATAAGTTGGAAAGACAGGATATTCATCAGCCGCAATACAGAGGAGATTAAACTCAGATCTCTTTTGTTTAATTAAAAGATTGTTATTATCGCGTTTAACCACTTGGATTGTATTGGGCTCTAATTCTTTAATGATGTCGTAAAAGTTTTTTGCGTTT
>CAYPZY010000415.1:0-2939 GCA_964415155.1 uncultured Bdellovibrionales bacterium | reverse complement strand
CGCGGAAAGTGATTCTTTGCTGCCGCGAAGATTAAAACTTTTCTTTCCACGCCAATTGGCTTTTGACAAAGTCACGAACGGCAGCTTTTTGATTCTCAATATTGTGTGAAAGTCCCGCTCTTAAAAAAACTTCAGCGATACCATCAAGAAGGCCCAAGCCATGATCGGGCAAACTTAAGAAGAGTGGCGCACGTCGTAAATAAAAATCCAATAAATTAAAACACATTGTATTTTCAATCGCGTGGCGTGCTTCCATTTGCCAAACACTCGAGTTCTGTTCCGTTAACATTGGTAATGCTTCGTTGCCATGACGATAGATCAATTGAGTAATTTCAGCTGGCGTTCGCGAAAACTCTCTGGCTAAAGCGCTAACTCGGGTTTGTAACTCCGCCAACTTTTGCGGGGTCACGAGTGGGTTTAGAGGCGCAAGCGTGTTGTTTCGCAAAAACTTCATGCGATCTGAAAAAGGAAAAAAGTGGAGGACGCCTTTCACAATATCTTCAGCCATTCGGCGATACGTGGTGTATTTACCACCCGCAACGAAAGTGACATTTCGAGGATCGTGAATAATTACATGCTCGCGGCTAGTTTTACCCTCTGACTCTGAGTTATCTTTTACCAGCGGTCTCACACCTGCATAGCTTGCGATAATATCTTGGGCAGTAATTTTTGCGCCAGGAAAATACTCTGATAGCATTTGCAGTAAGTACCGCACATCTTCAAAGTCGGTCCCCACGAGGCCAGGATCACCTGGATAGTCTGTGTCGGTTGTTCCGACAATTACCATTTCAAAGCGCGGCATCACAAAGACGATGCGCTTTTTAACATCGTCGGAAAGCACAACCGCATCTTTTATCGGTAAACGCTTTCGCGAGAGGGTCAGATGAATTCCCTTCGTGGGACGTAGGATGTTATTCCAATCTGCAAATATCTGCTTACCAAAAATATCTGTCCAAGGCCCAACGGTACTTAAGAAATGTTTGCCGCGAATTTTAATTTCTCTTTTTGTCAGTTTATCTTCAGTGACGACAGCCGCCACTTTTCCGTTTTCAAAAATGGCCGACTTAGCTGTCACATAGTTGGCGCACACAGCACCGTGAGAGTTGGCTGATCGCAGTGTCTCAATCACAAGTCGATCGTCATCCATGTAAGCATCATAGTAAGAAAATGATCCCACCAAATCTTTGGAGGCCAATATTGGAACTTCATGCATTGTCTGTTTGGCGCTAAAACTTTGGTGAATCTCAGGAGCTTCAAACTGCGAGAGAAAATCATAGAGCCACATGCCAAGACCAAGCTTAAACATGCTGACGCGACTATCTTTATAAAGAGGTATAAAAAATTTTAGGGGATGCACCAGGTGCGGTGCTATTTCGAACAAAATTCTTCGTTCACTCAATGCTTCAAAGACTAAATGAAATTCCAAATTTTCAAGATAACGAAGACCGCCATGAATAAGCTTACTGGACCGCGAACTTGTCCCCGAGGCGAAATCATTGGCCTCGATAAGAGCCACCTTCATCCCACGGCTGGCAGCATCGCGCGCCACGCCCGCACCAGTAATACCCCCGCCAATAATGACTAAATCAAAAAAATCAGAACTAAACTTATCAAGATTACTTTTTCTAAGTTCGAAATCGAATTTCGCAGTCAAAAATCTTTCCTTGGCTTATGAGCCGGTGGTGGCGCCATAGGCTTTATATAGTCAGATAATTTTGCAAAATAGTCCAAGCGTTTTTTAAGGGTGTCTTTGCTAGGACAATCTAACCCACAAGTTGCCGCAAATAGAATTTGATTGTTGGCCATCGATAGGAACATTTCAAAAAAATCCGTGACCAAAATAGGATCGATAGGGTCTAAAGGAAGTGAATTCGCAGAAATCAGACCAGCGGCCAACCACGATCCACGAGAGAAATATTCCTTCCAGGCCTTTATCCAATCGTGAGGCTTCTCTTCAAAACCCTCTAAAATTTCCGCAGCATCGAAATGGACAACTTGCCAGGGAAGTTCCAACCATTCGACTTTTAAACTACCACAGCAATGCAGAGCTACCCCATAGGGCCGATACTTATCAATTTGTAGAAAAACCTTTTGCCAAAGATCTTTCGCTTCAGGAACAAAATAGGCCGATGGTTCATCAAGAGTTATAACAACGTTACTAGCGAATCGTGATAACGCTTGGATCTGCGCGATCATCGCTTCGCCAACAAATTGAACAAGCAGTTCATCACTTCCCAACGGAAGTTTATTGCTAATTAAAGACCACTTAAGAGTTGCAGGCCCAATCATTTGCCCTTTAAGAATAGGAAGCGGTCTTCCTGAAAAAACATCGCGCATGAGCTTAATACCTGGGCGCTCATTGAGCTGTTGGTAAAAATCGATACCCTTACCAGAATTTTCTAGCCATTTATGATAAAGCGGCAACCAATATCCTGTAAGACTTTCTTGAGGACCGAGCGCTAAAAGTTCAGGCCAACAAGGAATATCGAAGGAAGAAATAATCGTGTCGACCAAATCGCGTGGGTCATTGTAAGTAAAGCTGCCGGCTGCCCAGGTATCACCGAAATGATAGTTAGTTGTATACTTAGCCATTACCTTTACCGATGATGGCTTCAAGCTCAGCTATTTCTTTTGGAACTTCAGAAGTAAGAACTTCGCAGCCTTCGGCGGTAACTAAAATATCATCTTCGATGCGAATTCCTATTCCACGATATTCAGATGGGACTGTCGTATCGTTGATAGGAATGTAAAGACCCGGTTCAATGGTAAACATCATACCTTTTTCAATTTTTCGCGACTCACCTTTAATGGTGTAAAGTCCGACGTCGTGCACATCCATCCCTAACCAATGAGAAACGCCATGCATATAATATTTTTGAAAAGCTTTTTGCTCGATATTTTCTGACAACTTACCTTTCAGGAAGCCCAGGTCCAAAAGT
>CAYPZY010000414.1:0-2948 GCA_964415155.1 uncultured Bdellovibrionales bacterium | reverse complement strand
AGAAATTTGAATGCTTGTCGCATTTGCCTTAGCTATTAAGAAAATGGCCGAAATAACAAAGTAGGCTTAAGTGCCGCAAAAGACCCTCTTAAGCTTCTTCTTTTACGATCTTAGAGCGACCCTTGCTATACGACATAAGAATCACTTTTTCACCGCGATAGAAAGGGACATCAGCGCCTTGAACAACTGTGCGTAAAGCACCATTACGAAGTTCAACCGTGATTTCCAAACCCACTTGTGTTTTTAGTGCTCTTTCTGCGTAAGCTCCGCCAACGGCACCGGCTGCCGCACCAGCTAGAGTCATCAAACCCTTACCTGTACCGCTTCCCATCGTGCTGCCGATCATTGCGCCACCGATACCACCAGCTAAGGCACCATTTTTATTTTTGCCTAATTCGTCGGGTCCAACTTTGACCTTACGAACTTTGACAACACGGGCACGATAACTGCGAGCCGTTTCGCCGACATGGCTGTCGGAATAGGATTGAGAACTAATATCAGTTGCACAGCCGCTAAAAAATACTGCTGCTAAGGTCAAGGAAACGATTCCTAAGGATTTTCTCATATAAGCCTCCAAAAAATATTGGAAACTTTTAGAGCAAGAAAGCGACCATGACGAGATTCAAAATATTGATTTTAGAACCAGCAAATGTGTCCAAACTTTGGACGTTGAACACATTTTGTCGTTAGAGTGGTTTTTGAATCTTAAAGGAACTACTGACCAACGCACGGGTTAACAATGCCGTCAGGTAAAACGAAGTTCTCCGAGGTTAATACTCGCAAGCTATCGTTGTTGTCGTCACGTCGCCAAAAAAGTCGAAGCGCAATATCTTCAGCTGGGCCCTGATAATACCAAATGCGAATCGGTAACATTTTATCTCTGGTCATAGTTACATTTTGATCCGCCGTTTTAAGGAAGGGCGCCTGCATCTTATTGTTGTCAATGAGAGTAATGTAATCGCTATCGTTGGCGTTTTTGATCTGTACGATAGAGCCATCGTCTGACTCAATAGCAAGACGGTAAGCGCCTTCGCCCTCGCCGGAGCGGAGCCTAATAAAACCTTCAAGTTTAATGCTAAACCATTCTTTGATAAGATTTCCGCTTGAATCATGCACATATTGGCCGTTACCAATCGGAAATCCCGTGTTAAATTTTCGTGGCGGCACATTCACGTCGCGCATAACCAGAGCGAAGCCAAGGTCAAAGCTCTTTGCAGGATCGTAATAGTCATACACTGTCTGTGTCTTTAACCAATCTCGATTGTTGCTCGGAGACATGTAGCGAATGCGTCCTGCTAAACCTGATTTAGAATCACTGGAACTATTGCTGCCAAACGGGTCGCAGATCGTAGGGCCCAGGTCCTGCTGCACAAGTGATGGATTTTCATTAGTAAAGGTCATCTGATTGCAGTTCTGATAGAACGCGACACTCGCTAAAAAGAGGAAAGCCAAAACCATTTTCATGTTCCACCCCCAACTCTTATTATTACAAATTATCGGATGAATTCCTTCACTCATTTTGGCAGTAATCGTCTCAGATTAGGCCATTGGTCGATTTCAAAATGAGACACACAAAAGGAGGGGCTGGACCATTGCTTCTTTAGTGATTAGGTTTTGGTTCAGAAATTTAGCAAAGTGCCTTTGGCTGAACCACTTTTGGCGCCCAAGGTGAACGATGGTAGAAGATGTGAGCCACTCTCTTCGCGACTACCTTAAATACAAGTTAATAAGCATATCCATCCGTGAATTTAAAATAAAAAAAACCCCGAAAATCCGTTTTTCGGGGTTTATCTTCAAAATTAAAACAACAACCTTAGTTGGCGAAACTCGCCATTTGAATATCGAAGCTGCTGGCATGAGGATCGGCGTACCAACAAAGGGGACGCACACCACGAGTCATGTTCTTACGAGAGCATGTTCCAGCGTCAGCGTCTTTGTCATCAAGCTCGTCGTCAAGTTTAGCAGTACAAACTGCGCCGGCAAGATAAGTATCAAGACGACATTGTGTTGCGGGGTGACCATGATAGGTTTCCGAAACTACTTTTTGGTCAGGAGTATCAAACGCTGGGTTTTTATTTTCCTTGCGCAAATCTTTGAAGAGAAGTGACACGGCCATACCGCCCATTCCACTTCGTACACAAAGAGCTACATCGTTGTCAGAGCGAAATGACTTTTGGCATTCGCCTGCAAGAGTGTCGTCGGCTTTGTAGTCGGCGCTCGTTACAACGCTGGCATTTTTCTGATTAGCTAAAACGCGACGTAAACATTTTAATCCCGCGTAGTAGTCTGATTGACCTTCGTTGCTTGCCCAACGCGTTCCAATCTTGGGGGCACCGCCTAAATGGTGTCCCAACTCATGGCACGCCACTAGGGCGAAACCGTCCTTGGTCATCACTCGGTGACGAGCGAGCCCCCCATACATATTTAAAATATATTTGTCGCCCAAACGATTCGCCGAAGCATTGACGGTACCGTTGGACCAAAGACGCTTAATTTCAAGTTCACCACCAGCTTGTTTCACGATGGGGGCGTAAACTTCCTCAATACGATCGAGGACGTCATTAAAATCTTGTTCACTCAATCCCTGACCTTCAACAAAAGTAGGAATATTCAAATCATTTTTTGGAAAACAATTTTCCGCTTTGTAATCAGCATCCTTATGAGCCATGGAAACTGAGCCGAGAAATAAAACTGCTACAAGAGTTCCTAATCTTCTTTTTACCATTCGTCCTCCTTGGATTTGGTAATTCACTGTTGTTTTTCTTTGTCGTTGAAGCTGAGTTCGATCTTTTCGAAAAATTAACCAAAAGTAAAACTGATTAATTTAATCTGAATTAGAAGAAAAACTTATGAACCAAAAATGAAGCAGAATTTAAGAAAATGTAAGAAACACTGAAATTTTATTTCTTCAATTTTTTAGGTTGCGTGCCGACATGGTGACGCCAGTT
>CAYPZY010000413.1:0-2948 GCA_964415155.1 uncultured Bdellovibrionales bacterium | reverse complement strand
TCATAAGAACTTTAATGAGCCAATGGTTCTGCAAACTAGCGGCTACCTTATTTTTTCAGAAAAGCTAAGCCGTCTGGCAGCAGCTTTTGAAACTAATCAAATTCAAGTAGAGCATCGCTTCTTCGCGGGTTCAGTCCCCGCTTCTAAAGCTTGGTCTAAGCTCACCATCGAACAATCGGCGGCGGACTTTCATCATATTGTCACTACCTTCAAACAAATTTATGCGAATAATTGGGTAAATACAGGGGCGAGCAAAGGCGGAATGACTTCTATTTTTCACCGGCGCTTTTATCCCGACGACTTTAACGGCACATTGGCTGATGTGGCTCCCGTCTCCAATACCATTGGTGACCTTCGTTACGTGGATTTCGTCAATAATGTTGGCGGCAAAAAATATGCTGATTGCCGCGCTCAACTGGAAAGTTTGCAAAAATCTGCTCTCAAAAAGCGCGAACAGTTGGAGCAAATGATGGACGGTACCTTTAATCAATTAGGTAGCAAAGACGTCGGTCTTGAGCACTCCATTCTTGAAATGCCTTTTACGTTTTGGCAATACACTGATCCCGAGAATGGGGAAGCCAATTGCAAAAACATTCCTGGAGCCCAAGCTTCGGTTATCGAAATCTTCCAGTTCTTAAAAAAAGCAAACGATATGAGTCAATATTCTGACGAGCAAATCCTGCAGTTTCAGCCTTATTTTTATCAAGCCGCGTATCAATTGGGAATGCCCGAACTAAAACGTAGCCATCTCATAGAACAGTTGCTGCATCCTTACACCGTTAAGCAATATCTTCCCAAAGGCGAGGACGTCGAATTTCAAATAGATACCATGCGCGACATTCAAAGTTGGGTCACACAGAAATCACGAGGGATGATGTTTGTCTACGGCGAACTAGATCCTTGGACGGCAGGAGCCTTCCGTGACGTCAATAACGATGACAATCACTATTTTGTTATCAAAGGCGGTAATCATAAAGCTAATTTCACAATGTTGACTGGCGACGAAAGCAAAGATGCTTTAGAAACTTTGGGGCGTTGGTTAAACAAAACGCCTTCCACTAGTTTATCTTTCATGGGAGACTCCCTCGAGGACGATCAGTTTTACTTAAGACCGAGACTTTAAGTACTGGCGTACGTTTTAGTTACCTCAGGGACCCTTTAAAGGATGGGCAATCTGCGGAATATTGGGAAGTGTTGGATCAATCCTTGTTAGGATATCCTCGATCTGTTTCGTAAATTGGTCTGCAAAGATACCCATCCTAAGATATTGAGCATAGCGAACCATCGAATCGCCAAGCAGCTTGTCTACTTCGGATAGCTTTGCTCTTTCTTCTGCGCTCAAATTTACATTCCTAGCGCCTTCAGAGTACATCAGCATGATCATTTTGAAGGAAGCGATAGCACCGGCTAGCCGCGCCTCTGCATCGACAAGATCACTCTTTAAAATTTCTATTTTCGCTAACTCATCCGGGGTAGCTTTATTTCGTAACTTAATTTTCTCCTGAAGAGCAATAAGCGAAGATTCTGCCGCCAAATAATGCGTACGGAATGTCGACTCCATTGCCGCATACCAGGTAGGAACATCGTAAACCAACCAACGTATGTAGTCGCGACCGGACTGTTGGTTCCCTGAAAGTGTTTTATTCTTACGTGCAAAAATGACGGAATATTGCTTTTCCAAACCCGCCCACACATCCAAAGCCTGTTGGGTTGACAAATTTTCGAAGTTAAACCGGCGTAAGGTATCATTGAGAGCTCTTAGTTCTTGCGCTTCAGCACTGACCGCTGGGCCATTCGCAACAAGTTTGGATAGCATCTGCATCTCGATCTGAACCGCGGTGTCCAATGTCTTCCGCGACACCTGATCGGTTACCTGAATCACTGGATCTGTGATCGGTTTGGGAATCGTCTGCGCCAAGGGCATGACAAAACCAAAAATCAAAAATTGCGTTACAATAAACGCAGTAATTTTCTTTGATGCAGAAGCAACTTTCGCCATACCTCGCACCCAGGAAGAATCAGTGATCGGGCTCTTTTTACTCTCCAAAAGATATTGAAAGTGCAACTCATGTACATATTGTTCAAGCGTTGCACTGCCAAAAATCGTTTTCATCTGCAAACCATCAAGCCGCTGTGAACGATTCGCAAGCCATTTACGAAAATCTTTTGTATTAAAACCATCGTAGTGACTCATGTAAGTGAGCAGAAGATCAAATTTAGCTTTGAAAGCATTTTCAATTTGCGGAGTTATTTTATAAGCCGTTTGATATTGGCCATCGGCGCGTTGCGCTTCGACTTCTTCCTTAAAGATATCGGCGATTTTCGTAAGTCGTAGATTACGATAAAAAACTACTCCATCCTCTGAAGATAGCTTAGACGTTCTCGTACTTGCCATTGTTTGGCGAACATCGCCGTGGTCAGCGACTCCTAAATTAGCGACAAATAGCGCCTGGCACTGCCAACTTTCGCCGGCAAAAGCCTGCAGCTGCATAGATAAGATCAAATATAGCGTCAACCAACGTTTCCACTTCATCGCACGGCTCGCTACTGCAAGGTAAAAGCCAGACTATTTTACCCATTGCTCTAAAAATTCGATGCGTGCTTTGCGTGTCGGTTCGCCTACCATCTCATGGTCATCGGAAAACCACTTCACCTGCACATTTTCTTGAGACTCTGGGAGTTTGGCTCCCTCAAGCCAGGGATCATCACTGCCAAATTGAATAAGACTCGGAATCGAGGGTTGAAGATTTACAGTAAGATCAAGAGGACGCGCAATCTCCTTATATAGTGGATGAATTTCTTGAGCTTCACGTTCGGCCTTAGCGACAGGATGATTTGAGTGAAGATAAAAATTCGTAAGACTAGGAATACTCCCGAATACGATCACTGCCTTAGGCCGACATTCTTGTGCTATAAACGCCGCGTGCGAGCCCCCTAGATTTTTTCCC
>CAYPZY010000412.1:0-2952 GCA_964415155.1 uncultured Bdellovibrionales bacterium | reverse complement strand
GATTACCAGTATGAAGACCATCATAGGCCTTGGTGATGTCGGCTTCAAAATTTTTGGCAAGGTACTGAACAGCAGGATCTTTGTCGATCACTCCGCTGCCGCTTTGATCCTTCACTGCATGCGCCAATTCTGATAAGCGCTTCGTATTTTTCTCGATGGCCGCAAAGTTCTTGGGATCGTGAAATTCTTCGCGAGAAAACACCGAAGGCAGAAGCTGAGAAAGAATTTGCGAGAGGTCCTGCATTCGTCCGCTCCACGCCTGCACTTCACTTTTGTGGTCAGAACCGACGCAGGCACAAATTAACCAAAAAAGAATCGACGCAGCAAAAATTTTACGTTTCATAAATTCAACTCCCCAAGAGCTTTTAATTATGGCACCTCAAAAAACATCAAACAAGAATTTTATGTGCCAAAATTTCTCTGCTTGTGGGCCAATTGACACAATTTTGTCATAAAACCCATTTAATTTAGTTTAATGGAGGCGGCCGATTTGCAGCAATTGGTTTTATATACGTTACTCAAGGATTGGTAAATATGGCTCTAAAAGCACGCTTCGAACAAAATATGACCAAACATCCTTATATCGCCAACAAGAAGATGACGATTGTAGAGGCCACGAGATTTATGGATGATTGTGGAATCAGGCATTTACCCGTGACCGAAAATGAAAAACTCATAGGTGTTGTCAGTGATCGTGATCTTAAGAAAGCTCAAGCCTTTGCAGGTCCAGGTACTTTACTCGTTGAAGACGTGATGACCTATAATCCGTTTTGCGTTAAGAAGGGCGCCTCACTCGCTCAGGTAGCAAGATCTATGGCAGAACAAAGAATCGGAAGCGCTATCGTCAAAGACGAAAATGATCAAGTGGTCGGAATCTTTACTACGACCGATGGCATGCGTTTGCTCAGCGAGATTTTAAAAAAAGAGGGAGCCGGAAGAAATCAACCCCATGAAATCGGGTATGACACCTTTCCCGAATATATGAGCTGGTGAATATGGAAGCGAAAACCAATCGAATTATCTGGGCCTTGGATCCATTTCATAGCACAACCGAGGCCGTGACCAAATCCCTGGTCTATTTGGAAAAGTTCGCGTCAGCGATCAATGCTGACATCGAGCCTGTGTACGTCCTGAGTCCGCATATATTTTTTGTTCCCACTGATTACTTTATTCCGCCGACAACCTCTGAGTTTCTCACTAGTGCCCAGGTAAAAATGCAAGGTATTTTGGCTGGGATAGATTCCCCTCGCCTTAAAGATCCTCTCGTCATCTATGATGATAGTCATTTACTAAAAGACACAGTGCAAACTTTTATTAGCCATGCTCAATCCCGTGCCGCCCGACATATCTTTGCAACAACACACGCGCGCAGCGGCCTCTCACGAGTTTGGCTTGGAAGTTTCGTTGAAGCTCTAATTATGCATTCTAAAATTCCTGTCATCACGCTCAACCCGGCAACGCAAAGCCCTCTTAATTTTACCTCGATTTTGTTTGCAACAGATCTCGGCGGTGTTTCCAAAGAATCGCTTCTAAAACTTCTTCCTCTGGCAAAAAAATTGGAAGCAAAAATATTTATCTTCCATGTTTTGCGAAGCTTTGAAGGCAGCACAGAAATGGGAACGCTCGGGCTCTCCGATCCAGCCTATTCATTCTTTTTTTCCGAGTACAAAAAAATAAAAAAGGAAAAACTTGAGACCCTGGAAAAATGGCAAAAACTTTGTGCCGAGCAAGACATAGCGGCGGAGATTATATTGGAGGAATCAGAAAAACCTATCCCGCAGGTCATTTTACAAAACGCTAAAAATAAGGGAATTAGATTAATCGCTTTATCGTCTTTGTCTGGCCCCGTCGAGAATTTTATTACTGGCGGAGTGGCCCGACAAATAGTCAGACATGCGGAATGCCCAGTGTGGGTTGCGCATGGCTAAATCATCATTCACAAAAGGAGAGTGAACATGATACCCGTATCCATTTCCTATACCAACTTTACACCGTCCGATGCATTGTCGACCGAGATTCAGGATCGCGCTGAAAAGTTGCAACATCACTTTAATAATATTCAGTCGTGTAAGGTGGTCGTATCATCGCCGCATAAACGTAATAAAAGTAAATTCTTTCGCGTGCAAATTCAGGTGCATGTCCCAGGAAAAACTTTGGTTGTTGGTCACTCACCGCAAGAGGACGAGACTCATTTCAATCCTTATCTCACCGTGCGGGATGCTTTCATCGCGATGACACGGAAATTGGATGATTTTGCACAAATCATCCGTCACAACATCAAACATCATAGTTTAGATCACACCGCACCGATCGTAAGAACATCGTGAGCGCGGTTCTCCCTCGGTAAGCAGTATACATTAGACGGTATACTGCTTACCGTTTTTACCAATAAATTACGTTTGTTTAGAGCAAATAAAGAAAGGGGCATCTCAACATTTGAGACACCCCTCAAGGACTTAGAGTATTGGCTGGCTTAGACGGATTTAGAACTTGTATTTGAGAAATGCTAATATTGGCATTTTTGGGGACAAATACAACAACACGCCGTCAAACGTATTTTTGCGATCTAGCTAACACCATAGGCGGCGCTAGAAGTACTAAATCACAATTACAAATCATAAGATCTATTTCCTCCATTTTTCAAAACACACACTCGCTTACTACAGCAAGGCATATGCCACGCAAATAAAAGTAATCGTTACGATCCAAAACCTTTATGCGCGAAAAAGAGAGCTGAAAAGAGACAAAATATCCAGAAGGCGTGGCCGTATTCCCCAGCGTATACTCCTGTCTCCGCAAGTGGCATAAAATCTGCTCTAGCATGCAGCCAGGATGCATAGGTTGCAGACCAAAGATCCTTTTCTCTGTGGGATCTTAGCAAGATTTTTTTGAAGGACAACAGAGGGAAATTTTATCTCTTGAGAACTGAGGTCTTATGGAACAAGAAAATAA
>CAYPZY010000411.1:0-3001 GCA_964415155.1 uncultured Bdellovibrionales bacterium | reverse complement strand
GTTGGACTGGTGCCAGGATTAAAATCGGTTGCAAGGCCAACTCGCGCCCCCGCATCAATCAATTTGCGAGCCGGTGGATAGGAAATGTTTAGATAGTAATCTGCTGCCGGTAAAAGCACACAAGTTGTTTGGGAATCAGCAAGTTCCTTAATGTCGGAATCGTTTAATTCTACAAGGTGGTCAACAGATAGAGCTTCTAGGCTCTTACCTAAAAGCGCAGCGCCAGTACGACTGAGTTGTTCAGCATGGATTGCAATGGAAAAGCCAAGCTCTTTACTTTTTTTAAAATAGTCTCTGGCTTGCTGAACTGTGAAATAACCCCCGTCAATAAAAATATCTACCCGAGAACAAAGCTTTCTTACTTTCGGCAAAGTCTCATTGATAATTTCGTTGAGGTAACTTTGGTAGTCGGCGTGATCTGGCGATTTAGCATGTGGTCCCAAATAGGTGGGAATACACCGAATACGCTTTTCGCCATTTATAATTTTGAGCATTTTTATTTCCGAGTTCGTGTCGAGACCATAACCAGATTTCACTTCCAATGTAGTCACACCTTGGGCCATGAACCGTGAAACACGACTGCGGAAAGAATTCGCGAGAGTTTTTACCGACTCGGAGCGTGTGGCATTTACTGTTGATAAAATTCCACCACCCTGTTTGGCAATATCTTGATAAGTGTATCCCTTTTGCCGAAGTTCAAACTCGTGCGCTCTTCCCCCGCCAAAAAGACTATGGGTATGACATTCGACGAAACCTGGTAAGACGACACTATTCCCAAGATCAATAGTTTTAACTTTTTTGCCTTTGAGAGTTTTGCGCGCATCTTTTTTAGGACCGCACCAAACAAACCTTCCGTCGACGACGATCATTGCCGCATCTGGAATAATGGATAAATCCTCTTCGCGCGCACCCCTAGCTTGCTTTTTCGCAGCAGAAGAAAGGGTAAGAAGTTCTTTGATATTGGTAAACAGTAGTGTGGCCATTTACGAAATATATATCAGAAACTGACGCTTACTGTACAGTAATCCCGCGTTTAATAAATTCGTTTTTAAAACTTTCCGAATACTTACCCGCAAAAAACGTGGAATCAGTTGCTCTGATATGATTGAAGGCATCAACAAAATCGTCGGTAGCGGCAAATAAGGTAAGATGTTGGGAAAATAGTTTATCGATATTTTTTTGTTCAGTGATATTGCTGCCGGCAACGGCTTTTCTTACCTCCCACCAAATGGAAGCATAGATGCGGCCGAGCAGATGAATTTCGCCAAGCCCCTGACTTCCACAGGCTTTAAAGGCGTCTTGACTACTTAAGTTTTTGGAAGCGTCTACGGCACGAGAAAGGCGACACTCAGAAATGCCGTTAACACTATTTTGCAAGGTTTCACCAAAGGCAGTCTGCGTGGGAAACATGATGGCAACGTGATAATCAGCCTGCCCCTCATTGATCGCACCATTGCAACCATTGGCCGTTGTACAACAGAGATTTTGCGAACATTCTTTCATTTTAGGATTATCGACATTTTGCGTGATTCGAGAATTCGTCGCAAACTGAAAATTTGCGTGCCCCATTTCGTGAAGATAAACTTCAGCCCCTAAAGCATATTCATTGCCATTGCTTCCATCACCAATGAGTACGGCGTTATTGGCGTAATTATAGTAAGCATTGTCTGTTTCAGGAATCCATGACGCAACTTTGATATTGCGATTGGTGGCGTGAAATTGCCCTGTCTGCATAATCATAAATTGAATCTGCAAGTTGATCCAATAGAAGGCCATCACTTGACTAAATTTATGATTCACATCTTTCGGGTCAAACGCATATTTAAAAACCTTACTCGTGGTTTTCACTCTTTCTAACGTAGCCAACTCGCTATCAACAGTGAACACATCGATTGAGGCATTTTTAAGATTTCCCGAATTATCGTAATCACTTTCCAAAATAGTCACGGCGTGAGTTTGCAAATTGCTTAAACTAGTGGTCGTACTAATCGGTGGACTAATCGCTCGTCCAGATTGTGCTACAGGGTTTTTCCAAAACAGACAGGTATTAAAGGTATCGTTGGTAAAGCAATCGGTTAATAGGTTGGGTCGGATACCGCCTGAAAACACATTATCGCCAATTGTGCTAGCCGATTCATTGCTGGGAAAATTTTGATTTTGCATACCAACGGCTCGAAAGCCATTTTCACCGCAGTTCTGAAAGGCAAAGATGAGACAAATCCCTAATAAACCTAGATAGTGTTTTTCCCGCAAACTTCTCACCCCTATGAATTAATTATCCAGGATCCAATAAACCCCCTCCACAAAAGATTTTTCATGCCATTTGCAGTCTCAAAAAGAGACACTTTACTTGCAGATTTTATAAAAGAATTAGTCATTATTGCGTTCATTGATGGGCTTTGTTAAAACGTTTTCTCAAATGTCTTACTCACTTATCCTCTTTGATTTGGACGACACTCTTCTTGATTTTCTGGCTTCAGAAAAGCTGGCCTTGCATGCCGTCTGTCAGAAGCATGGTCGCAGCGAACACATTGAAAACTATTATAAGGTTTATCACAACATTAGTCAGACTTTGTGGAAAGCGCACGAGCAAGGCAAGATTGGAATTCAAGAGCTACGTTACGACCGTTTTCGCCAACTCGTCAACACTATGCTATGGGACGTTGATGCTGATAAAATGGCGGAGGATTATTTAGCAGAACTACCGAACCATCTTGCCCTTAAGACGGGAGCACTAGAAGTTTGTGCAAAGCTTTCGCAGAAATTTGATTTGGGAATTATCACCAATGGTTTCTCCCACGTTCAACGACCACGACTCGAAAAATCAGGACTTAGCCGCTATTTCAAGTTTTGTCTCATCTCCGATGAATTTGGCGCCTCAAAACCCGACACGCGAATTTTTGCTGAAGCCGTCGCCAAATTGCCAGGGAAATCAACCGGCCGAACGTTAATGGTGGGAGACCGTTTAGAAAGCGACGTTCTTGGGGCGCAAAACGCGGGC
>CAYPZY010000410.1:0-3009 GCA_964415155.1 uncultured Bdellovibrionales bacterium | reverse complement strand
CGCAAATGCCTTCACTCACGAAAGAAGTGCGGAATGCATTCCTAAAAACAATCTTTACATTCCTGTCGGTTTCGCAGAATCAGGCGTGACTGAAGAACAGTGGACAGCAGTTTTAGACAATGTTCAGAAAGTTTATGAGCCAATCTTTTCTCAACAAGGAGCCACTCTTAAAATTATTCGTAGCTGGGATGATGGAACAGTCAACGCACAAGCTTTTCGTGATGGCAACACTTGGAATATTGAGATGTTTGGCGGTTTAGCTCGTCACAAAGAGACAACTCCAGATGGTTTTGCACTCGTTGCTTGTCATGAGTTGGGTCACCATGTTGGTGGTCTTCCAAAAATTCAGTGGGCGGCCAATGAAGGCCAGTCCGATTATTACGGCACACTTAAATGTCTAAGAAAAGTATGGGCCAAAGACGATAACGTAGCGATCGTTTCAAAAATGAAAGTAGATCCCGTAGCCGCAAAAAAATGTTCTGAGCAATTTAAATCAGATGCTGAAGTCGCACTTTGCGCTCGTAGCTCAATGGCGGGAATGTCTCTTGGCCGTTTGCTGGCAACTCTAGGTCGCAACAAGCTGCCAAACTTCGATACTCCTGATAAATCAAAAGTGAAAAAGACAAATAACTTTCACCCGATCGCTCAATGTCGCTTAGACACTTACTTTGCTGGTTCAATTTGTACCGTTGAAGCAAAGACCGATGTTTCTGATAACGACGCTGACGTTGGCGTTTGCTCAAGAAAGTTCAATCAAGAAGTTGGTGCTCGCCCACTTTGTTGGTATGCAGAACAAACCAAACAAGATCCAACTGAAGAAATTACTTTAAGTCACAACAGTTTCTAAATTTTAAAAAGAGGGGAAGCTAGGATGGCTTCTCCTTTTTTTATCCAATTTCATAAATAGGTATAAGGAGGTACCCCCATGAAATTTAAGGTCGCATCGCTGCTGATTCTGCCATTACTGGCTCTTTCGCAGCCACAAAAAACTCACTGGCACGAGTTTGCGCCAGAAAATGATCTTCAGATCCCAGTTACTCACAACTTTAGCGGCATCACTGAACAGGAGTTCAATGATGTACTAGATAAGGTTTCTAAAGTTTATGCGCCGATCTTCACTGAGCGTAGCGCCGAACTTAACATCGAAAGAAAGTGGGACGATCCAACAGTCAATGCCTACGCTTATCGTAGTCAAAACGTTTGGACAATCGCGATGTTTGGTGGTTTAGCACGTCATAAAGAAGTGACTTACGATGCGTTTACACTGGTAGCCTGTCACGAGTTAGGCCACCACGTAGGCGGTTTTCCTCGCAATGGTTGGGCTAGCAACGAAGGAAACTCAGACTACTATGCGACTTTGAAATGTGCTCGCAAAGTTTGGGCCGATGAAAACTCCGTAGAGAAAGTCAAAAGCGTAGAAATCGATGAAGCCGCAGCCAAAGCTTGTGATCAGCAATGGTCAAATGCAGAAGCCGCAGCTGTGTGTAAACGTTCTTCAATGGCGGGAAAAGCTCTTGCAAGACTTCTTGCCGACCTCGGCCAACAAAAAATGCCTGAGTTCGAAACTCCCGACAAATCGAAAGTTAAAAGAACTGACCACAGTCACCCACGCGCACAGTGCCGTTTAGATACTTATTTCGCCGGCGCACTTTGTACAGTCGATCACAAAACCGACATGGATGAAAAAGATCCAAACAAAGGTGCCTGCCCTGCCGGTACAGTTGGTGGCAGACCCGCCTGCTGGTATATCGATCCCACATCTGATGAAGAGACACCCGCTCCCTCACCAGATGACGAATTCTCTGTTCGCTCATAACCCCGAAAGGGTGCCTGGTTGTTTTTCCGGGACGCAATGTCCCCCGAAAAAAGCACCTGGCACCTAATCCGGGACGCAATGCAAGAAGAGGGCTTAGTAAGCCCTCTTTTTTTATTGATTTGCTTCAAGAGACTCTAATTCGCCTTCGTGAGAACCTAACGATTGCATTCATGCGCACCTGAGATGCCTTCATGAGCCCCTAAATATAGTTAATTTGTTTATACCGCCTAAATTTGCAATATAGTGACACTATTTGGTCTAAAGAAATTTCTTTTCAAATATAGGATGGCCATTTCTTGGCAGTCAGTTTGCAATTTCGTTCTGCGCCGAAGTAACCCATTTTAGGAGGTCCTATGAGATATCTTTTATTATTAGCGATGAGTATTGTTTCTAATAGTTCTTTTGCTAACTCGGAATTCTTTCCATGGAACTACCAGTGTAATATAACTATTCCGAATAAAGGCGTGCAATTGGTCACAGTCTCTTTCAATGCTGAAAAGTTCAAAATAACTAAGGGTGACGTTGTCGTTGCTGAAATCGCTAAATATATGCGTCTCAATGGTGGCGGTTACAATGGATATATTTTCAATAACTCTACTTCACGTTTAGTCACCGAAGCGAAAGTCAATCGCTCAACGACTCTCGATAACTACGGTAGAGTTGCTAATGGCCCTTGGTCCATCGAAGTTGTCGTCAAGAATAACACTCAAAGCTTAAACTGCGTTAGCCTAGATAAGTAAATTGCTTAAGAGTGATAATGAGAATAAAACTCTTTAGCTTTTCGCTAATTAATCCGCTGGCCGCTACTCCGTTGGCGGCGTTCCAAATGAACCAAAGTGTTGGTGGCGGCAAACTCCGCCACGCTGAACACGGAGAACAGGCTGCAGAAATTGACGGAATAAAGTGCGACAAAGGCAATCAATGACCAGAGCACTAGTTGGATTTATCTTTCTATTTACTTGTAATTCCGCTCTTGCAAACTCGACTTACTTAAAATGTAAGAATGGTGATCTCGAATACAACGTGTATATTGACGATCATGTCATTAAATTGCTGGATCCAAACGGTGACGAATACGCCATCGGGCATATGACTTATGCGACTGCGGAGTCCAACATTAAAACCATCAATTATGAGAATTTTAATTTTAGACAAGGTCTCTCGCCATTTAGTTCGATACGAACAATCACTAT
>CAYPZY010000409.1:0-3018 GCA_964415155.1 uncultured Bdellovibrionales bacterium | reverse complement strand
ACCAAGCGGATTTCCTACATCTTTTATTAGCTTCGAATTTCTCTCGCCCCACGCCGCCCAAGTTTTAATTCCCTCTTTTTGGCGATCCTGTTTTGCCGCCTCAGAAAGGCTCGCCCATTTATTCATTGCCTCAGGTGATCCGTAATAGATTGCTAAGAATTTTTTCATGCGCTCTCCTTTGCTATACCGTTGCCTTAACTAGCGCTACTACTTGTAGCGAAGGCTGTCACTAAGATCTTCAGGGCACACAAACATAAAAAGCCCGCTCATATTTCATATCAAAGTATTGGCTCGTGTTTTTAAACGGAACCGCAAAACCTTCGGGCAAAACTGGCTCAGTCCCAGTCGCAAATAGGTAAACACTTTTACCCGCCAAAGCTCTTCCGATCCCTTTAGAAGTTGAAATTAAATCTGTTAAACGATCAAAAAAGACTTTTAGGACGGCACTCATCGAATACCAATACACTGGCGTCGCAAACACTATAGTGTCAGCATTCACCATTTTGTTTGCTACATCTAGAAAATCATCTACCGGTGGACTTTCATAATTATAAAAACCAATGTTTAAGCGATGAAGTTCAACCAATTCAAAATTTTTAAACGGTAGATGTTCGCGTAATTTTGCTAATGTGTTTGAATCACTTCGTGCCGTTCCTAGAATAACGATAACACTGCATTGGTCAGACACAAATACTCTCGCAACGCTTTCGAACGAACACTAGTGAAGCCAAGGCGAGCACAAATGAATTTAAAAGAAGTTCAAGTTCGGGGGTTAACCCCACTATATTTAAGATCGTACCATTTCGCCAGTCTGAGTCACCCACCGATAGGGCGATGAAATTCCAACCTGTGTGTAGTCCTACGATAAGCCACAAAGATTTACCACGTAAAAAAAGAAGACCCGCTAGCACGCCGAAGAAAAAACGATAAAAGAAGCGCGGCCACTCTGGAGTTTCGATTAAAAAGTGCATGAGCGAAAACACGAGCGAGGCCCCAACAACGACACCGTATCTCGAAAATTCGAGATTACTAAGCGGAAAAGATCGATAGGCCAGCTCCTCACTTAAAGAATTTAAAAATAACATTACTAAAAACCAACCAAAATAAAGCAACCAAGTCGCAAACTGCACTTGGGTTACAGCAAAAGATATTTGCGCGGCAGGCGAATTAAAAAAGGTCATCGCGGTTGCGAGAGTTTTGAGTCCGCCTCCTAAAAATAAACCGTAAAAAAATACTCTATTTGAAAATTGATTAAGTCCTATTTTTTTTAGAGGCTCATTTATTAAAATTTTCTGGGAAAGAACAACGATGATAATTGGTACTAAAACCACCGCGAGTGCAGCCAACATCGTCAACATGTCGAAAGTCATTTCAGGTTTACGAAAATTTTCGGTCGAAAAGCCAAAACTCTTAGCAATGAAAATGACGCCTAAAAGTGATAAAAAGCTTAAAAACATCGTCGCGGCAACAAAAAGAATACGGCGTATCAAGATCATCCCTTCTCTTACATCGAAAGTTAGTGTGGAAGCAATCGCCACTCTAATTCCGATAGGATCTGCCTAAATCTTGTGTTATATACTGATTTAGTTCTTTGAAAATTTGGGGGTGTCACGGTTTCGACGTGGGTAGTGAATCTTGAGGAGCATGCCGGGCATTGTACGAGGAGCTCGTTAAAAACGTACAAATTGTTATTTGGCAACCAAGACGTTGCTTTAGCCGCTTAATTGCGACTACATCGCTAGGATCTCTCTGACAGTGGCGGTTCAATAGCGGTGTCATTTTAGCTGTCTCGGTCCATCTTGGTGTCTCAGCGAGTGGACTTAAATTTACTGGGGAAAGGGATTGATAAAGATTGTTTGTGAGATTTATCGGTCCTTAAATTAATCACAAACTAAGCATGAAGCGCCTGAAGCTGGATCTCTCGCGGACGAGGGTTCAATTCCCTCCACCTCCACCATTTTCCCCGAATGTAAATTCAAGGACTTAATAGGTGTTCACTCGAATGCCTGTCATTTCCTTTCTTTTCATATTCTCCTCTGAAAAATCAAAGAGTTAGGTAGGATTTACAAGGGTTCTCTATCTTATCCTTTCCTAAACTTTCCCAAGCAGTTCGCATTGGAATCGCATGGTTCATCACATTGAGCTACATGCGAAGTAAGTATGTAGCTATTTTGGTCGATATATGAGATATTAAGCTTATGTCAGAACGAACGGATAGGGTTTACGTTACCCCAGAAGCCAAAGTGTTAAAGAAGCTCAGAGAGAAGCATGGTTACTCTATGAAGAAGGCTGGAGAGGCTCTGGGATACTCTGATTCTTATATTAGCCAGATTGAAAATGGAAGAACCAATCTCCCCAAAGGGGAGAAGCTTTTTAAATTCCTAGAATTGTATGGTGATATCAAACCCAAATATTTTTACCAGCTCTGCAAAGAGTGGAAGGATGAGACTTCTGATGCCGATTACATCGCAGAGGTCATTTATAAACTGAAAGCATCCCAGCTTAAGCTAGTACGGTCTATGGTAGACGAGATGCTTAGGGGTAAGGTTTAGTCCAACGAAACCGAAATTGAGTCTGTGCTTCCCTCAAGGTCAGAGGCAATCAAGCGTACATATTCTTGTGTGGTTTCTAAATCTCTGTGACCTACAAGCTCTTGAACCTTTGTTACGGGGACATTGTCCAACAACAAGTGAGTTATAAAGCTTGCTCTTATTGAGTGAAAGTTTGTGCTACGAATTCCAAGGTCTTTTTGCAGAGCCCGAAGTATTCTAGCGGCTTCTCCTCGCTTCCAGTCAGTTAGTTGTGGCAGGACGTGGGATGAAGCTGAATTACTTTGTCTAAGAGATTTTAGGAAATCAACCAAACCCTGATTCATTACCAAAGTTCTTGATTTACCATTTTTTGGAACCTTTATCGTTTTTGATTTGAAACAGTAGGACTTAGAAATCGTGACTCTTTTTGTATTCAAATCCACATCATCCCAAGTTAATGCAAATCCCTCACCTGAGCGTAGACCCA
>CAYPZY010000408.1:0-3023 GCA_964415155.1 uncultured Bdellovibrionales bacterium | reverse complement strand
AACTCCGCGATGTTTCATTCTTTTATATTTTCCACAAAGACATTCGTAATCTTTGATAGGACCGAAAATACGAGCACAAAACAAACCATCACGTTCTGGCCTGAAAGTACGATAGTTAATCGTCTCCGGCTTCTTAACTTCGCCAAATGACCATTCACGAATCATCTCTGGGGACGCCAAAGAAATTCGAACAGCATCAAACGAGAGTGGATCTTTGGGTTTGTCGAAAAAGTTTAAAAGATCTTTCAAGACTTAGCTCCTCTTGATATTGAGAAGAAATTACTGCTCAGTAACTTCTTCCGGTTTATCAGTTAATAGATTCGATTCAATTAGTTCAACGTTAAGTGCAAGACTTTGCAACTCTTTTACCAAGACGTTAAAGCTTTCTGGTAATCCTGGCTCAAGAACGTTCTCACCCTTAACAATACTTTCATACATGCGCGTTCTACCAGCAACGTCATCTGACTTAACTGTTAAGAACTCTTGTAGTGTATAGGCAGCACCGTAAGCTTCGATCGCCCATACCTCCATCTCTCCAAGTCGCTGACCACCGAATTGTGCTTTACCGCCCAAAGGTTGTTGCGAAACAAGAGAGTAGGGACCAATTGACCTTGCGTGAATCTTTTCATCAACAAGGTGATGCAGCTTCAGCATGTACATAATTCCCACCGTTACAGGATTATCAAATGGCTCTCCTGTACGACCGTCAAACAATACTGTTTGAGCGCGGCCGGGAAGTTTTGCGCGTTTTAGTAAGTTTTTGACGTTTTCTTCGTTAGCCCCGTCAAATACTGGTGTTGCAACGTGAATTCCGCGTTTTGCCGTCTGTGCTAGCTTTTTAAGGGAAGCATCGTCGGCCTTCTCAACGACTTTTACAAGATGAGTGTCCTCGTAAACTTCTTTGAGTTTTTTACGCATTTGTTCAGCGTCAAATTTTTCGAGCATAGACTCGATTTGGCGACCCAAACCGTGCGCAGCCCAACCCAAGTGTGTCTCAAGAACCTGACCAATATTCATCCGCGAGGGAACGCCCAATGGGTTTAAAACCATGTCTACTGGCGAGCCATCGGCAAGGTAAGGCATGTCTTCCTCAGGAAGAACGCGCGAGACAACCCCTTTATTTCCGTGACGACCGGCGAATTTATCACCGACTTGCAGTTTACGTTTAATCGCGACGTAAACTTTTACCATTTTAACAACGCCTGGAGGTAACTCGTCCCCTTTGTTCAAGCGATCAATTTTTTCGTCAAACACGAGTTTAACTGCGTCTAACTGGTTACGAGCGCTATCCATAACGCGAGTTACTTGGAACTCGAGTTCATTATCCATTGGAATATAAGAAAGAAGATCAAATGGGATCGACTCGATATCTTCTTCTTTTAAGACCTGGCCTTTAGACAAAATCTTTTTTGAGCCGTCTTCGTTAAGTAAAACACCAGTTGTTGTCTTGCCAATCAACAAATCTTTTAATTTGCCGATAGCATTGTTTTTAATGGCGTTTTGTTCAACGACAAGGTCTCTTTGTAATTTTACTTTTTTCTGTTCGATGATTTGCTGAAGCCGCTCGCCACGATCGTTACCGTCACGGCTGTAAACTTGCGCATCAATGACAGTACCGTAAACACCTGATGGAACGCGTAGAGATGTATCACGAACATCGCCCGCCTTTTCACCGAAAATCGCTCTTAAGAGTTTTTCTTCAGGAGAAAGTTGTGTTTCGCCTTTTGGTGTCACTTTACCAACAAGAATATCACCAGGTTTTACTTCCGCACCGATACGAATAATACCGCTAGTGTCTAGATCTTTAAGAGCTTCTTCACCAACGTTAGCGATATCGCGCGAAATCTCTTCTTTTCCAAGTTTAGTATCGCGGGCAACGCACTCAAACTCTTCGATGTGGATTGATGTAAAAGTATCATCTTTGATCAATCGTTCAGAGATAAGAATTGAATCCTCGAAGTTATAACCCATCCAAGGAGTGAACGCGATAAGTACGTTTTGACCTAAAGCCAATTCACCTAACTCTGTCGATGGTCCATCTGCAATAATATCACCGCGTCTCACACGATCGCCGACATAAACGATTGGCGCTTGGTTGAAACAGGTGTTTTGGTTAGTACGCTGATATTTGATTAAGTTGTAAATGTCGACGTTGGCTCCGAGCTCGCCACCTTTTGCAAAACGGCGAATAACGATACGAGAGGCATCCACCTCTTCAACAACTCCATCACTTACAGCCACTACACTTGTACCTGAATCGCGAGCAACGATTTGCTCAACACCAGTTCCAACAAGTGGCGACCGTGATTTCAAAAGCGGAACCGCTTGTCGTTGCATGTTTGAACCCATCAAAGCGCGGTTCGCATCGTCGTGCTCTAAGAACGGAATCAAGGAAGCTGCGATCGACACAAGTTGACTTGGAGAAACGTCTTTCAAAGTCACTTTATCTTTTTCAACGATTGAGTACTCACCGTTAATACGACAGGTAACTCTATCTGTATCCATTGCTTCATCCGCTTGCGCGATATGATGACCAGTTTCCTCTAGCGCTGACATGTAACTGACTTCTGTCGAAACTTTTCCGCTATCAACCTTATGATAGGGAGTTTCGATAAAACCATATTTATTGATACGCGCGTAAGTCGCAAGAGACGCGATCAAACCGATGTTCGGTCCCTCTGGAGTCTCAATAGGACAGATACGACCGTAATGTGTGGGATGCACGTCACGCACTTCGAAACCGGCGCGGTCACGAGTTAAACCACCAGGGCCTAACGCTGACAAACGACGTTTATGTGTAATTTCCGAAAGTGGATTTGTTTGGTCCATGAACTGTGACAACTGACTGGAACCAAAAAATTCTTTAACAACTGCATTTACAGGCTTAGCGTTAACAAGATCATGAGGCATCATCGACTCGATATCTTGTAAACTCATTTTTTCGCGAATAGCTCTTTCCATTCGCACAAGACCAACTCGGTATTGATTCTCGAGAAGCTCACCGACTGAACGAACGCGACGGT
>CAYPZY010000407.1:0-3024 GCA_964415155.1 uncultured Bdellovibrionales bacterium | reverse complement strand
AAACAAAACGTTCTTTTTCAACCAAAACCAACAATTTTCAGATAAATTGCGACCAAATTTCAGATTCAAGGACGGGCAGTCTAACTCCAATAAAACAAAGTGCGCGTGTAGTTTATGATGAATCCATTTCTTCAGAAGATACCAAAATTGGAGTAAGTCCATTTAACGCATCAGTGGTTTTTGCAGATCTAAGTAATAAACAAGAAGTGGCAACGCTTTTTGAAGCCATGTACAGCCGCAATTATTTCTCTAATGAAAAAATTGAAATCGAAATAAATGGTGTTAAACAACAGCAATGGAGACTCAGCATTTTGTGTAAAAAACAGCAGCCAATTTCTAACATTGCAGTTTCTTGCCAAGCTGTTTCAGTTAAAAACTAACTGTTCAACAAACCCTCCGATAACGACCAAGGTTACTGCTAAATCGCGGTGACCCCATAAGTTTTTTGTAAATCTAAATTTTATTCAGCAATCCTTGCGTTTTGGGATGGCTGAATAAAAAGGTACCTTGACGATCAAGTCCACTCGCCGTTTTGCCATTTCATATTAAATTTCGACTTTTCTCTAATCGCATTCAAAACCGGAGTCAAAAAACTCGAAATAGTCGTCCCTACTTCATTTAAATTTTCGGGAGCTAAAACGTTTAGTCGATCTCGAAAAGCAGTCCATTGATTTATTTTTTGGCGATTTTCCCAGAATTCTTTTGTGAACGCCGTAGGCGCCGCTGAGATCTCAGTCTTTCGACGCACAAAAGTCATTTCGACAGCCTTCTGCAATTTTGCTCCCCCAAAGTCAAACGTTTGGGACAAAAACCAAATATCGAAAAAATCTTTCATACGACTATTTATCATATCGAGTTTGACCATGGCTTCTAATTTTTCTGCTATCACGGTTTCAACAGGATAAATTTTTAAAGAAAAGGTCTCATCACCCAAAATTCTGGGATATGCTACATCTTTTGGGTCTGGAGAAACCGCATCACCAAATCCAATATCAAGTTGCATCGGAACTTGGGCGCTAGCGATTTTGCAGTTAAAAGTTACCCTAATTCCTTCATAGTCGGCATCTTCCTTTATACGGACTCCCTTCACACTTTTTGAGTCAAACACAACACCGTCGCCAATCTCAACTTGGCAAACATCTTTAATACGCTCTTCCGCAAAGCTAACTTCGTTTTTAAACTTTCCAAGAAAATCAATGTCACGGGTGGCTCGCGACAAGCCGGGATTCAAAACATGAAGCATGAGCGCACCTTTTAAAACAAAATCGTCTCGATCATTTGACTTTGATAGTCGCGCCAAAAATCTTTCCATGGCATAATATAGTAAGATTTCCTGAAATGGACGATTTGTTTTTTTGGCGAGTTTTGTAAGTTTGTCGTAAACCGAAACAGATATATTTTTCGTCACGAAAGCGCCTCAAGATAGGGAGTCATTACTTTTTCTACCCGACAGATTCTGGCGTATTCTAGGAGTTTTGTAATATTTTTTCCCCTTTTTTCTTTCCAAGATTTTAGCGCCTCGATCGCCACATCAAGTCCAACGCGGGTGCGAAATTTAAAGCAATCAACAACGGTTTTTTCGGCGTCATAAACTTTTACTTTTACCCCATGAAAATCCATTTCTTTAATGCCGACCTCAAAGGAGTTTTCAGACATTACAAAAAAGGTCGTCGGCGGTGAAGAAACTCTCGGCTGATGCGTTCCTGCTTTAATTGCCAGATTTACCGAACGTGGAATTTGCGTCGTAAGTTCATGAATATAAAGGGCCGACACGAGACAAATCACTGCATTTGGAAATCGCGATGCAGTCTGAATTATATCGGGGTCCCCGTGCAGTGAAATTTCCGCAAGCTTATATATCCCCCTCCCCATCGTTTCGATCTTTCCTTGATTTCTAAGATCATAGAGAGTGGTAGGGTGTATGCCTTCCTTTAGAGCTTGTGAAGTTCTAAGGATTCCACCCTTTTTTTTAAATACTTGTATTGCCTTTGAAGTCGCCATATTACGATCTTTCATAATGATAGTATATGCTATACTTAATTATAAGTATAGCACTATTTATCATGCATCATTTTGAGATTAGACTTTAGGCTTATCTATTTTTTACGTTTGTGCTTATATGGTTCGCCTGGCCCCCAAAGCGATTGATTGAGTTTCACAAAACTAATTGGTCCTTTTTGGTGGGCTTTCACAGCTTCTATCATAAAATATTTGGTAGCTTGCGGAAGTAAACCCACGGAACCCAAAACAATAGCCCATTTAATAAGACTAGCTAAAAATTGCGACATATTAATCCTCTCCCTCTTGTTGGATGCGTGTTTCTATTAGATCTAGCTCGGCAGGATTCAATTTTAAATGTTTGACCCCGCCGAGTTTAAGCTCCTGCGCCTTACCGTATAAAGTCGAGGAAGCAAACCTCATGCGCCTTGCTATTGACCAATACGGTAGCTTTTCAATCCATCGAAGTTTTGCCAGCTCCTCCAGATTGACCACCCGAACTCCCCATGTTACCGAATATCTTCGCTTTACGGTGAGTACGTGTTGTTCGTAGAGCTTATTGCCAAGGCATCCAATTTCAAAAATACTGTATTCTGAATACAGTTAACGGTATTCAGAATCCGGTTCTACGGTTCTACGGTTCTAAAATCATGCAAGCACGGTTTTGTGTCTCATCCACCTTCGATGTAAACCCCCGGTGATGATGGAGAACCATTGCTTCAGAAGATTCGATTTTGGTCGAGATGTTTTTCGCGGCCAACACAATACTGGTTTTGGTTTGTCAATTAGCTTACACTATAGACATGACAATTAAAATCTTCTGTCGTGTTGTTTTACTGGCAGTCATAAGCTTTATTTTCGGGTTATCTTCAGGATTTTGCGCCGAGATTAAATATGACTCTGACGCAAAAGAAAATCTGCCCATTGAATTTTCCAAAGCATGTGAAATGCGAGGTGGGGATATTAATGGGGGCGGCCCTGGACCCGAATTTAGAACAATTTGAAGTAGAGTCCCTTTGCGTTAGT